>SYFT01000045.1 GCA_005799825.1 Acidobacteriota bacterium
ACACGACTCGGCGGTTGTTCACTTCCACCGAGTAGGCGCCTATGTGCTGTGTGATGCCGCCGGCTTCGCCCTGGGCGACTTTGGCCTTGCGGATGGCGTCGAGCAGCGTGGTCTTACCGTGATCGACGTGTCCCATGACCGTGACCACCGGCGCCCGCTCAACCATGTCCTCCGGCTTCGAGGCGGTGACTTCTACGTCCACCACTTCCTCTTCGAACGAACGGATAAGCACTTCAGCGCCGAAGTCGCGTGCCACGAGCTGCGCCGTTTCGGCATCCAGCGTGGAGTTGATGGTCATCATCATGCGACGATCCATCAGCTTCTTCATGACGTCCTTGGCTTTGACCTCGAGCTTGTCGGCCAGGTCTTTCACCGACATGCCTTCGGCCAGCGTGATCAGCTTGGTGATGGGCGGCGGCGGCTCCTGCATCATCGGCATGCTGGGCCGGTCGTCGCGGCGCGGTCCGCGCGTGCGCGGGCCCGAGTACGACGGGCGATAGCCGGTTTGCCCCGGACGATATTGGCCGAGCGGCGGACGCTGGCCCAGCGGACCAGCGGGGCTTCCAGGCATTCCGGGGCGAACGGGCTGCGATGGCAGCGGACGCGGACCACCAAGCGGCGGCCTCGGGCCCGTGGGCATCGGACGGCCCATCGGGCCTCCCTGACGCGCCTGCATGCTGGGATCGGCCGGTCGAGTTGGTGCCGGGGAAGACTGCTGCGGTCGCACAACCGGACGCTGAGCAATGGGTCGGGCGGCCGGCGCTTCGCCGGTCAGCGGGTCTTCAATGCGTAGTCTCCGTGTCGGTGGTACAACCCGCCCAGACGGACGCAGGGGTGCCGGGGACGACACGGCGGGAACAGGTGGCGCGGCCGGTGCCGCCGGTTTGGCGACGCGGGGCTCCGGTACAACCACTGGCGGCGGCACGTGGACTATCGGACGTGGCACGACCGACGGGGCTGCGGCCGGAGGCGCGGGTGGCTCGACGACCGGTGCCGGCGGCGGTTCGGCGACGACAACCTCAACCACGAGCGGTGCGACCGGCTCGGGTGCCTCCAGAACCGGCGTGGGCTCGGGCACCCCGGGTGTCTCGTGTGTGTCCGCCGGCGCTTCGTCGGTGGCCGTGGCCGGCTTGACCGTCTTGACCAGGCGCGGCCGCAAGACGGGCGCCGCCGGTTTGACCGGTTCCGGCGCCTTGGCGCCCTTGGCCGGCGTCTTCTTGGCAGGCGCCGCTGGCGTGTCGGCAAACATCGCGCCGCCGGGCAGCGTGATCTTGCGCGCGCGCGCCTGGCGCTCGACGAACTGGCGGGCGACGATCTCCTCGATCGAACTCGACGCGCTCTTGGCCTCGATGCCCGTTTCTTTCTTGAGCAGCGCGATAGCTTCCGGGCTTGAGAGGCCCAGCAGTTCAGCGACTTTATAAATCCGGACAGTGGACAAAAGGAACCTCGAAGTATCTACAAACTAGAATTGGCGGCGGCTTGCACAGCCGCAACCGTCTCGGCGTCAAAGCCGGGAAGTGCCAGGAGGGCCTCGGTACTCGCAGCGCGCACTTGCTCCACCGTCGTGAAGCCGCCCGCGGTCAGCGCGCTGATGACTTCCACGTGGATGTCGGCCAGCACCAGCGGCGCCGCGCTTTCCGTGGCTTCACCAAACTCTAGGCCGGCCATCGTTAGCTCAACTTCTTTTTTCTTGTCTTCATCGCTCTTGATGTCAATCTTCCAGCCGGTGAGCTTGGCCGCCAGGCGCACGTTCTGGCCCTTCTTGCCGATGGCGAGCGACAGTTGCCGATCTTCGACCAGCACTTCCATCACACGCGCTTCGTCATCGATGATGGTCACGCGCTGCACCCGGGCCGGGCTAAGCGCCTTCGTGACAAAGTCCACCTGGTCTTCCGACCATTCGACGATGTCGATTTTTTCTCCGCGCAGTTCGCGGATGATGGCCTGCACGCGGGTGCCACGCATACCGACGCACGCGCCCACCGGGTCCACATCGCGCTCGCGCGAGAAGACCGCGACCTTTGCGCGGTCGCCGGCTTCACGCACGCAGCCGCGAATCATGACCGTGCCGTCATAAATTTCCGGCACTTCCTGCTCGAACAGTTTGACTAACAGCGCCGGGTCGGTGCGCGAGAGCACCACCTGCGGCCCCTTGGCGTTGAGCGTGACGGCCTTGATAACGGCGCGCACGCGGTCGCCAATGGCGTAGTTTTCGGCGCGCGACTGTTCGCGGCGTGGAATCTGCGCCTCGATGCGGCCAATTTCCACGATGAGGTCGCCGCTCTCGAAGCGCTTGACCGTGGCGTTGACCACTTCGCCCACGCGCTGGCTGAACTCGTTGTGGATCTTCTCGCGCTCGGCTTCCCGCACGCGCTGGGCAATGACCTGCTTGGCCGTCTGCGCAGCGATGCGGCCGAGCTTGGCCGTTTCTTTCGGGAACTCGATTTCCATCCCCGTCTCGGCTTCCTCGCCGTACAGCTCCTGCGCTTCGCTGAGCAGAATCTCCTTGGCCGGGTCCACTACCGTCTCCACGATCTGCCGGACGGCGTAGAGTTCCACCTGCCCGGTTTCCATATTGAAGCGCGACCGAAGGTCGTCGTCCTCCTTGAATACCTTGCGCGCAGCCGCCAAATACGCATCTTCGATCGCGCTCACGACGATAGTCGGGTCGATACCCTTGTCCTTCGCCACCATGTCAATCATTTGCTGCAGTTCAGTCGCCATAATCAGAACTCAACTTCCAGTCGCGCCCGGCGAACCCCGCCAAGCGGCACTCGATGGACCCGCCGGCCTTCGGTGAGGAGAATGTGCCCCTCGTCGAAGCCAGACAGCCGGCCCGCGAAACTTGTCTGTCCCTCCACCGGCTCAGACGTCACGATCTTGGCCAGGCGCCCAGTGAACCGACGATAGTCGGCTTCGTGACGCAGCGGCCGATCGAGGCCGGGTGAGGACACCTCAAGGGTGTAGGCCTGTCCAAGCGCCGCACCCAAATCATCTTCCACGTCGAGCAACGTCCCTAGGTCGTGACTCACGTGCTGGCAGTCGCCAATGCCCACGGCCTGGTCGGGCCGGTCCGGTCCATCCACTTCCTGCCACGGGCGATCCACCATCACCCGCAGGACCCAGCCGATCGATTCGCGCCGGAACTGCAGGTCAAACAGCTCCAGACCGTGACTCGCGGTCACGCGGATGGCCGCTTCACGTACCCGTTCAACAGCGGCTTCGCGCGACATGGCCCCTACTAAAAATTGGTCCTAAAAAGACAAAAAGTGGGCACGGGCCCACTTACCAGAACGTTCCCGTTACGACCACCCGCGAGTATAGCACGCCCCTTCAGGGCGCTACGCCGCGGCCTTGAGGCCCCGCCCGACCTACAGGGACCGCCACCCTACATGAACGAGCAGGTGGCGGCCGGCGCGGCCGGCGGGGCGGCGATAGCGGCCGAAACCAGGTCAGCCATGACCGAATAGCCGTAGTCGCTAGGGTGGAAGCCGTCACTTGAGTAGAAGGCCGCCTGATAGACCGGAGCGTGGCACATCAGGTCCACGATGCGCACCTTGGCCGAGCGCGTGGCATTCATGCCGGCCGAGAAACCGGCCGAGAGTTGACGCAGGTATGACCGCTCCTCTTCCGTGTAGCCAGCTGCATACGGGAGCCTGGCCAGGTTGGGGAGGTTCAGGACGACCACCGTGGAGCCGCCCGCGCGTGCGGTGATGCCGGAAATAAAGGACAAAAAGTCGCGCGCGAAGTTCTGGACCTGGGTCTGGGCGTATGCCGGGCGGGCACTGGAGGCCAGGGGCTTGAGGGCCGCGCCAATGGTGTTGACACCGTTAGCGTCCGAAAACACCGTGACAATCGTGGAGCCGACAGCTACAAAGGGTAGTTGCCCGTCAATCATGTTCGCCGGGATGCCGCGTCCCAGAGTGTTGCCGATGGTCATGATCTCGCGGCTCAGCACAGCGCCGGGCACCCCCAGGTTGAGGAACGCCAGGTTGGGGTTCGCGGCCCGCAGGCGGCGGGCCACGATTTGGACGTACCCCGCCCCGTCCGGGCAGGGGGAAAAGGGGACACACGGCGAGCTGCTGCCGTATCCAATGGCATCGCTGGCGCCCAGGGCGGTGTAGCTGACCTCGCCTGTCACCACCGGGCCGGGTTCAGTGGGCTTGGAGAGGATGTCGCACCCAGCAGACACCAGTAGTGCGGCCGCGGCAAGAAACCCTCGCATACGGGGCAGTATCGGCCCGTTCAGTCCCGGCCGACAGGACTCAAGTTTGGGATGACGACCAGGTCGTAGCCCCGGGAGCCGGAGATGATGGTGTTCACCACCGTACCTCGCACCAGCATGGTGGGGTCGCATTGGTCGAAATACACCTGGGCGTCGATATCAGGCGCCTGGCCCTCAAGCCGGCCCAGCACCACCAGGTCAGACTCCGGCGACGGGCCGTCCACCATCACCCGCACGTTGTCCCCCTTCCGGGCCTTCAGCCGCCGGGCCACGATCTGCTTCTGCAGCTTCATGACCGCTCCGCGCCGAGCCTGCTTCACCTTCGCCGGCACGTCGTCTTCGAACTCGTGCGCGCGGGTGCCTTCTTCGTGCGAGTACGTAAACACCCCCACGTGGTCGAACTCGGTATCGCGCACAAAGTCCATCAGCTGCGCGAAGTCATCTTCGGTCTCGCCCGGAAACCCCACGATGAACGTGGTGCGCAGAGTCACGTCTGGTACAAGTCGGCGGATCCGCGTCAGCAATTTGTCGTAGGTCGCGCGATTGCCGGGACGCCGCATCCGGCGCAACACATCCGCCGATGCATGCTGCAAAGGCAGGTCGATGTAATTGCAGACCTTCGGGCACTCCGCCATCGCCTGTAAGACGTCGTCTGTGATCGTCGTCGGATAAAGGTACAGCAGGCGAATCCACTCGAGCCCGTTCACGTCATTGAGCCGGCGGAGCAGAGTGGCCAACGCGCCTCGTTCCCCACGGTCGATGCCAAAAAACGTGGTGTCCTGTGAAATCAGCAGCAGTTCCTTCACACCCTGCGCTGCCAACTGTTCCGCCTCGCGCATCACCGCGTCCACCTCGCGACTGCGATACTTGCCTCGCAGCGTCGGGATGATGCAGAAGGCGCAGGTGTAGTCGCAGCCTTCGGCGATCTTCACGTAGGCGAAGTGCGAGGGCGTGGTCAGCACCCGCGGCGTGTCGCTGCCATAGAGGTAGGTGATATGTGCGCCTGGATGCTCTTTGGGGGATCCCATCACTTCGGCGCGTGATCGGAACAAGGTCATCGGAGTCGGCTGACCGGCGATCGCGCCCACAATGCTGGGCACCTCACCAGTGCCGAGGCAGACATCGATCTCCGGAATTTCGGCCTGAAGCTGCTCGCGATACCGCTCAGCCAGACAACCGGTGACGATCAGTGTTTTGCACGAGCCGTCGCGCTTGAACTGCGCCATCTCGAGGATCGCGTTGACCGATTCCTCTTTCGCATTGTCGATGAACGCGCAAGTGTTGACAACGATGACCTCGGCGGTAGAGGCGTCTGCGGTCAGCTCATGTCCGGCGTGTTTCGCCATGCCGAGCATGACCTCGCCATCCACGAGGTTCTTCGGACACCCCAGTGAAACGAAACCAATTTTCATTATGGGTAGATTCTGTAGAGCATGCGGGGATACGGAATCGCTTCGCGCAGGTGGTCGAGACCGCAGATCCACGACACCACGCGTTCGATGCCCATGCCGAAACCGCCGTGGGGCACACTGCCGAAACGGCGCAGGTCGAGATACCACTCGAATGCTTCCTGCGGCAGGTTGTGTTCCTTGATGCGCTGCAGCAGAAGGTCGAGGTCCTCCAGGCGCTGCCCGCCGCCGATGATTTCACCGTAGCCTTCAGGCGCCAGCACGTCCACCGACATCGATACTTCGGGGCGGCTGTGCATCGGTTTGAAGTAGAAGGCCTTGATCTCGCTCGGGTAGCCGGTCACAGCCACGGGGCCGTCGAAGTGCTCCGACAACGCCGTTTCATCGGGGCTGCCGAAGTCGCCGCCCCACTCAAATGGCAGGCCTTTGCTCTTGAGCACCGTGACTGCTTCGTCGTACGTGATGCGCGCGAAAGGCGCCGTGATGCGAGACAGCTTCGCCGTATCGCGCTCGAGCACCTTGAGTTCACGCTCACGACGATCGAGCACGCGCTTGATGACATGCGTGACCAGTCCCTCGGCGAGCGTGATGACATCGTTGAGGTCGGCGTACGCTACCTCGGGTTCGACCATCCAGAACTCTGTAAGGTGCCGGCGTGTTTTTGATTTCTCCGCGCGGAACGTGGGGCCAAAGCAGTACGTGCGTCCCAGCGCCATCGCATTCGCTTCGTTGTACAACTGGCCACTCTGCGTGAGATACGCGGTGGTGTCGTCAAAGTACTGCACGGGGAACAGCGTGGTGGTGCCTTCGCAGGCAGACGGCGTGAAGATGGGGCCGTCGGCGAGGATGAATCCCCGGCTGTTGAAGTAGTCGCGCACGGCATCGATGACCTCGTGACGCACGCGCAGGATGGCCTGCTGCCGCTGCGAGCGAATCCAGAGGTGCCGCCGATCCATGAGGAAGTCCACGCCATGTTCCTTGGGCGTGATCGGGAAGTCGTGTGACGCGCCGACGACCGCAAGGCTCGTGGCCTCGATCTCGAATCCACTGGGTGCTCGCGCATCCGCGCGTGGCGTACCGTGCACGATGATCGCGGACTCCTGTGAGAGGTGGTCGGTCGTCTCGAAGATCTCGTCGCCCACCGCGGCCTTGGACATCACGGCCTGAATAAAGCCCGACCCGTCTCTGACCTGCAGGAAGTGAATTTTTCCGCTGGAGCGTTTGCCAGCCAGCCAGCCCTTAAGAGTGACGGGCGTTCCTACGTGCTTGGCAATGTCTTCAATGTAGACGTGCATCTCGTGATCTTATCGGAAAGTCAGGTCCCTACCTGAATTCCTCAACGTAGCGGACCAGGAGTTCTTGAAGGGCAGCGAACCGCGGGTATTTGTGCAATTGCTGCCGGGCGTAACGCAGGGTGCGCGGGATGTATTGAATGTAGACCGTGTTCCCGCGGGCGGTGGTCTGGTAGCCGAAGGTCCCCAGCGCCTTGAGGTTGCGCTGCAAGGCCATTTCGTCGAACCGGCGGCGAAAGTCCTCCGCTTCACCGGAACGCCCGGCCAGTGCCAGGAAGTACGCGAGCAAGTCGTCCACGTCCTTGTCCGAGATGTCCACGTACGAATCACGCAGCAGTGATACGAGGTCGTACGTGTCGGGCCCCATGCGCGCGTCCTGGAAATCGATGATCCACAGCTGACCTTCCGAGAGCATCAGATTCCGGCTGTGATAGTCGCGGTGGCAGAGCACTCGTGGCTCGGCGGCCAGCGTCTTCACCAGGCTCAGCAGTTCGGCACGCAGCGCGTCACGGTCGCCGGCCGCGAAGGCGACACCGCGATACGCCTCAAGGAAATGCTTGATGAAGAAGTCCGTCTCCCACGTGAGCTTATCCTCGTCAAACGCGATGCCGTACGGAATGTACTTCGGGTCAGCCAGCTCGCGTCCACGCCGTTGCATCACTTCAATGAGGCCCACGGCCTGGCGGTAGAGTGCCGCATGGGCCAGAGCAGGCGCGGCGCCCACATGCGCCTGCAGCGTCACATCGCCCAGATCTTCAAGCGCCAGCACGCCGTGGTCTGCGGCCTCGCCCAGGATCTGCGGCACGGGCACCGGCATGGCGCCAAACAGCTCGGACACGTTCACGAACGGCAGCGTCGGGTAGTCGAATGGTAGGGCACTCACCGCCAGCACAAACGACTGTCCTCCCGGCGACAACACACGAAAGTAGCGTCGATCGGATGCATCACCCGTCAGCGGCACAACCCGCGCCGACAACTGCTTTGTGCGATCCAGGTAGATCTGTACGGGAGCGGGAAGCCAGGGGCCGGACACTCATTGAGTGTATCGGCAAAAATGAGGATTGCCGCAGTGCCGCATCGGCTCATTGGCCAATTATTTAACGCTAGTATTCCCTATGTCTCTGCGTGCCATCGTCCTGACCGCCGGTCTCGGAACCCGCCTTGCTCCGATCACGCGCTACGTGGCGAAACCGGCGGTGCCGATGGCTGGGAAGGCGCTGATCGAGCGAGTGCTTGAGTGGCTGCATCGCGAAGGTATTCTCGACGTCGTGCTGAATCTGCACCACCTGCCCGAGAGCATCACGTCGGTCGTTGGTGATGGGGGCGCGTTTGAGATGCGGGTTCGGTATTCGTGGGAGCCCGTGATTCTCGGGTCTGCGGGGGGACCGAAGCAGGCGCTGACGTTGTGGCCTGGTCTGACGGGCCCGTACCTGATCGTCAACGGCGACACGCTGACGGATGTGTCCCTGACCCCGTTAGTCGAGGCTCATCGCGCGTCTGGCGCTCGCGTCACCATGGCCGTGGTGCCCAACACACGGCCCGATCATTACAACGGCATTCGCGTGGATGCGAATCACCGCGTGACGGGCTTCGTGGCGAAGGGGCATACCGACCAGACGTGGCATTTCGTCGGCGTGCAAGTGGTGAATGCCGATGTCTTCGATGGCCTCCCGGCTGCAACACCTGCTGAGACCGTCGCCGGTGTGTATCGCGATTTGGTGCGCACCGAACCCGGCGCGGTTCACGCGTGGACGGTGGAAGCGCCGTTCCTCGACGTGGGCACGCCGGCTGACTACATCGCCGCCGTCCTGCACACGGCCGGGACAGATATGTTCGTTGTCGAAGGCACGAGCATCGTGGACTCGTCAGCTGTACTGACGCGTTGCGTTGTCTGGGATGGCGCGTCGGTTGGCGCTGGTGCGATGCTCACCGACTGCGTCGTGCTGACGGGCGCCCAGGTGCCCGCGGGCACGGTCGCGGCCGGGAATGTGTTCGAGCGCGCAAAGAAGTAGGGCGTGGCTTTAGCCGCGCCGGCCCGTGAGTGGAGCGACGCGCTTCAGCGCACGCTCGTCGTGTAGTTGGCGGGCGGCCCCTGGTTCTTAAACACATGCACACGGTAGCTCCTTGATATTCACGCCGCCTATCTTCCCGTCTGGCGTCGTGAATGTCCCCCCGGGCAGGACGTTCAAGAAGTCCAGCACGATTGAGTGCCGCGTAGTGGTACCACCCAGCCGCTCTGAAGCGTCCACTTCCCGGCCGGCACCGTAATTTGCACTTGCGGGACGGCACCCGTGGAGGCGACGAGCGACGATACCGGCAAATCAATGGTCAGGTCGAAATCGCTTTAATGCTGTCGCTGCGTGTTGCCGCATGACGGACTTCGTCTTGCGGCGTCCTTGACGGCACACGAACAATACGTCTATAAGATGTCCAGTCCTGCTTACTTGGAGCGGAGATCCACGATTTGGGCAGGTCCATATCAACGCGTCCTGACACATGAGGAGAGTGCAATGAGGCAAGGATTACTCCGGCTCGGTTCGTTCATGGCCATCTTCCTGACGATCACCACGCTCGCCTACGGCCAGGGCAGTGTCACATCGACACTGACTGGAACGGTGCAGGACTCGTCGGGGGGCGCCATTCCCGGCGCCACTGTGGTCATCAAGAACGTTGCGACCGCCGTGACGATGGAAACCATTTCCTCGTCGCAGGGCACGTTCGCCGTGCCAGCGCTTTTACCAGGCACCTACTCAGTGACCGTGTCATTGACGGGGTTCAAGACGGCGATCTTGAATGACGTGATACTCAACGCGGGCGTGCCTCAGAGCATCACGGCCAAGCTTGAGATCGGCGGCATGACCGAAACGGTGGTGGTCGAGGGCGCGACGAAACTGATCCAGACCGTGTCCTCAGCGGTGTCGGCCACGATCAATACGAAGCAGATCCAGAGCTTGCCGCTGACCAGCCGCAACGTCATGGACTTCGTGACGTTCCTGCCCGGCGTCTCCACGCCTGGCGGCAACCGGCAGTCATCTATCAACGGTCTGCCCCGCGGTGCGATCAATATCACGCTTGATGGCGTGAACATCCAGGACAACACGCTGCGCAGCTCAGACGGCTTCTTCACTATCGTCCAGCCGCGTCTGGACGCCATCGAGGAAATGACCGTATCGACGGCGGCTGGCGAGGCCGCGGGCGGCGGATCGGGCGCCGTGCAGATCCGATTCACGACGCGCTCGGGCTCCAACGCCTTCACGGGCAGTCTCTACCACTACTATCGCAACGACACATGGGCTGTGTTCGGCAAAACGCTGAACCTTAATATGAACACGTGGTTCAACAACCGCAACGGCGTCACGAAGCCGAAGCTCCTGCAGCACCAGACCGGCGGCCGACTCGGCGGCCCTGTGACGATTCCCGGGCTTTATGACGGGCGGGGCAAGGCGTTCTTCTTCACAAACGTCGAAAACTTCTACCAGCCGTCCGAAGTTACCCGCAACCGCACGATCCTGCACGAGCAGGCGCGCGCGGGCTTTTACCGGTACCTCGGCGCGGGCAACGTCGTACAGGAAGTGAACATCCTCACGCTCGCGGCCGCCAACGGCCAGACGGCGACGATCGATCCGACCATCCTGAAGCTGCTCGCCGACATCCGGCAGGCGACCGGCACCACGGGATCGATCGTCGCGAACGCCAACCCGCTGCACGACACGTACAGCTATAACGCCGGGGCCAAGTCGAACCACTGGTTCCCGACCTACCGGCTGGACTACAACTTCACGAGCAACCACCGGTTCTCGACCGTGCTCAACTGGCACACGTTCGACTCCGACCCGGACACGCTGAACGGGTTCGAGCCGTTCTTCCCCGGTTTCCCGGTGCGGGGATCTCAGACGTCCAAGCGCATCTCCTCGAGCAACACGCTTCGGTCAACGATCGGCCAGACTCTGGTGAACGAGGCGCGCGTCAGCTATCAGGGGTCGCCAGTCCAGTTCTTCGACGAGATGTTTGACGCGGGGATCTGGAACCAGTCGTTCGGCGGCCAAGGTGGCTTCAACTTGAACCTGGGCAGCGCCGGCATCAGCAACGCGGGGGCGGCGCCAAACGCTCAGTCGCGCAACGTCAAGGTCTACCGCGCCGACAACACGCTGAGCTGGTTGCGCGGGGCGCACAGCCTCAGCATGGGCGCGTCGTTTGAGCGCATGGACTCGTGGAACAGGTTCAAGACGACGGTATCGACGATCAGCTTCGGCATCCTGCCGACCGACCCCGCCATTGCCATGTTCACACCGGCCAACTTCCCGGGTGCGTCGTCGGCGCAGTTGACGGCGGCGCAGGGCTACTACGCGCTGATGACCGGCCGCGTCACGAGCCTTGGGGGCACGGCGCGCGTCGATGCGGCCACGGGCAAGTACGTGTTCGCGGGGCTGGGGCTCGAGGAGTCGCGCCTGGACGAGTTTGGTTTTTTCGTGCAGGACAGCTGGCGCGCGCGCTCGAACCTGAGTGTCAACATGGGCGTGCGGTGGGACGTGCAGCGGCCCTTCCGAGCGCTGAACAGCTCCTACGCGACGGCGACCATTGACAGCATCTGGGGCCGGTCGGGCTACCAGCCAGGCTGCGACCTCAGCAACGCGACGCCGGCGACGTGTAACCTCTTCAAGCCGGGTCAGATGCCCGGAGTGCCCTCAGAGTACCGACAGTTCCTGGCCGGTACGGCGGCGTACAACACCGACTGGAACAATGTGGCACCAAGCATCGGCTTCAACTGGACGCCGGATCAGCGCGACGGCCTGCTTGGCACGCTGATGGGTGCGTCGGGCGACTTCGCCATCCGCGGTGGCTTCGGCCGCTCGTTCCAGAAGCCCGCCATGGGTGACCTTCGGGCGCGTTTTTCCGGCAACCCGGGGCTCGCCATTTCGCTGGCGCGCGACCAGAGCCTGGGCAACCTGGGCGCGATTCCGCTCCTGTTCCGCGACTCAAGCCGCCTCACACCGCCGGACTTTAACGTCACGCCGACATTCCCGAATCAGGGTCTGATCACGAACAGCGTGAATGCGCTCGACCCGAACATCCAGGTGGCGTACGCCGACACGTGGTCGTTTGGCCTCCAGCGCGGCATCACGAAGGACATGGCTGCCGAAGTGCGCTATGTCGGCACGCGCAGCCGTGCGCAGTGGACGACCTACAACTACAACGAACTCAACATCATTGAGAACGGCGTCCTCAGCGAGTTCAAGCTGGCGCAGCAGAACCTGCAGGCGAACATCGAGGCAGGCGTCGCAGTCACGCAGGGCTTCCGCTACCGCGGCCCCGGCACGGGTACCCACCCACTGCCGCTCACGCTGGCGTATTTCACCGGCTCGACCGACGCCAGTAATCCGGCTCGGTATGCGGCGTCCACGCTCTTCACAAACGCGGCGTTCCTGAACCCGCTGGCGCGCTTCAACCCGAACCCGTACTCCTATGCCGGTGCCTTTGACAGCGACGCGACCCGTCGCGCCAACGCGCTGGCGGCGGGGTTGCCCGCCAACTTCCTCCGGGCGAACCCGGACAAACTCGGCGGTGCGAACGTGACGGGCAACGGAGGCTTCAGCAACTACAACTCGGTGCAGTTCGAACTGCGGCGGCGCCTGTCGAACGGCATCCAGCTCAATAGCAGCTACGTCTTCGGAGTCGGCGAGACGTCCGCGCGCTACTCGTTCCGTGTGCCGCGTGAAACGGTCAAGGCGGCGGGGCTCACCGAAGGCGAAGTCACCCACGCGTTCAAGCTCAACTGGATGATTGAACTGCCCTTCGGCCGAGGCAAGCGCTTTGGCTCGAACGCAGGCAGCGTGCTCAACCGCATCATCGGCGGCTGGCAGATCCAGGGCAATGCCCGCTTCCAGAGCGGCGTGTGGGTAGACTTCGGCAACGTCCGCATGGTGGGCTTCGGCAAAAAGGAGCTGCGCGAGATGTTCACGCTCCGGATTAACGAGACTCAGCGCGTGTTCATGCTGCCGCAGGCCATCATCGACGAATCGGTCAAGGCGTTCAGCACGAGCGCGACGTCTGCCACCGGCTACTCCGCGCTGGGCGCGCCCTCGGGCCAATACTTCGCGCCCGCGATGGGTCCGGACTGCCTTGAGGAAATCGCGGCAGGGTACGGCCAGTGCGGCACGCGCACGCTGGCCGTCCGCGGCCCAGCCTTTAAGGAAGTGGACATCAGCATCATGAAGGTGCTGCCGGTCGTCAACCGGATCGTGGCGGAGTTCCGCATCGAGATGCTGAACGCATTCAACTGGGTGAACTACGTGCCTATCGGCGGCGTAGGCAGCACGACATCGGCGGGCTACGAAGTCAGCGCCCTCACGGGAACGAACACCGCGCGCGTCGTCCAATTGGTCTCGCGCATCACCTGGTAACCGACTGAACGCTCGGTCATACTGGCCCGGGTGGGGACGAGTCCCCACTCGGGCATTTTTTTTAATGAGATTCCTCTTCGCTCCGCTGCTCGCGGCCGCGCTCGCTGTCTCCACTGTCGCGCAGAGCCCGCAGTTCGTCCTGTCCTCACGCGACCGGGCTAACCTGCTCGCGGTGGACTTCATCGCCACCGGACCAGGCGGTGCGCTCATCACGGATCTCTCCGAAGGCGAGGTGAAGGTGCGGTTGGGAGGGAAGGTCCGTCCCGTGCTGGCGTTCGAGTACGTCCATGGGGAGGCGATCGAGCCCCCACGGCCTGATCGTCTGATGCCATTCGGCGACAACGCCGAACCTCGCGCTCCCCGATCGGTCGTCCTAATAGTGGACGAGGACACGATTCGTCCAGGGCGCACGCTCGGAATCAGGGATGCTGTGCAACAACTGATCGCCGGTCTTGCCCCGGCCGATCGCCTGGCGCTCGTGACGGTGCCGTTCGGCGGGCTGGCCGTTGACCTGACGACCGACCACTCACGCGTGCTGCAAGCCATGGGTTCTCTCGGGGCCAAGTCGATGCGCTCCGAATCCGCCACCGACGAGCAATGCCGCACGCTGAACACGCTTAGCGCCATCACCGACACCCTGCTGCGCCTGAGCGCGGTCGAGAACCCGGTGACGATCGTCTTTTTCTCCAGCCACCAGGCCGGTCCGCAGAGCCTCATTCGCATGATGGGCGCGGCGCCGGTTGGCGGGCCCTGCGATCTGCGAACCGCCAGCTTCACCGACCTCGGAAGCGCGGCCGCGCGAGCACGCGCCCGTTTCTACCTCGTGCACTCCGATCTGGATCAGCGCGGCCGCGGCCTCGATGGCCTTGAACACATCACCGGCGTGACCGGAGGACCGCTGCTCTATCTCGAAACCGGTGCCGGAAAAGCGACCGTCACGCGGATCCTCGCCGAGACGTCCGGCCACTACGTGGCCCGCGTGGCGCGCGAATCGTCGGACATCGTCAATGGCGTGCTGGGTGTCAGCGTTTCCACCTCGCGCAACGGCGTGACCGTCTGGCGCGCTCCGCAATTGGTCATCACACCGCCGGGTCTTGTGGCGTCAACGATGCCCGCCACCACGCTCGACTTGATGAAACAGGCGCGCGTCTTCCGCGACGTGCCGCTCCGGATCACCGGTCACACGTTCCGCGCAGACGCGGAAGGTCACGTCACGCTCGCGGTGACGTTCGAGTCACCAGACGCCACGATGACGCTCGCGAGTGCCATGATCGGCGCGTTTGACAGGCAGGGCCGGCTCGTCGCCGGTATCGAGATGTCGTCTGAAGCCCTGACCCGGCGGCCGGTCGTGGCTGCGCTCTCGCTGCCTCCGGGCCCGTACCGCTTGCGCGTGGCGGGGCTTGAGTCGACCGGGCGCGCTGGCAGCGCGGAAGTGGATCTCGAGGCCGACTTGACGCCCGTAGGCTCCTTGCGAGTCAGCAGCCTGATGGTCGGACTCTCCCGAGCCGGAAACTTCGTGCCGGCGATGGAATTCCGGGATGAACCCACGGCATTCGGCATGCTCGAGCTGTACGGTCCCCTCGCGGCCGGCGCCGCCCCACCACGCGTGGTCTTTGAAATCGCGACCACCGCGGCGGGACCGGCCATCCTGACGATGCCTGGGCTCGTGGAGATGACGCCGGACGCCACTCGCGCCGTCGTCACGACCGTGCTGCCAATTGCAGACCTCGCGCCGGGCGACTACGTGGTGCGCGCCATCATCATGCCCGAGGGACAACCGTCCGGCCGGGTGCTGCGCGTACTACGAAAAATCAGCGCTCCTGGGGCGTTCGGGCCCACGTAATACGGCCTGTCGGCGATCTACAAAAAAGGGCCGGGCCGGTGTCCCGGCCCGGCCCCGAACGTAGCTCGGGCTGGTTCTCAAGCCCGAGGCCTCGGCGTCAGCGCTTGCGGACGACCGCGACCTGTTCCTGGTCACCGCGCCACACGAGCACGCGGATGAGCGTGCCGACGGTGGCCCGCGACAGGCGCGTGGTGACATCGGCCGGGGTCGAGACGACCGCGCCGTTGATCGCGAGAATCACATCGCCAGGCGCAAGCACGCCAAGCGCCGCGCTCCGCGGTGACACCTCGGCAACCACCGCGCCTCCTCGGCCCTCGGGCACCCGCAGCCGGCGCGAGAGTTCGGGAGTGATGGGCTCAATCGAGACGCCAATGCCGGTCTCGATCGGCGCGTCGGGTGCCGATTCCTCAACCACTTCCGGCTCGCCGGTTTCAGTCGCGAGGTCGAGTTCCTCGATCTTCACGTTGAGCGTCAGTTCCTTGCCGCCCCGCATGATCTTCACTGGCACCGAGGTGCCGGGCACGGTACGTGTGACCATGCCGATCAGGTCTTCACTGCGCTGCACGGGCCTGCCGTTGAACGCGACAACCACGTCGTCGGCCTTCATGCCGGCCACATCTGCCGGTCCCTTGGGCGAGACTTCCGAGACGATGGCGCCACCAGGCTTGGCGAGGCCGTATTCCCTGGCGTCCGCTTCGCTCATCGCCAGGCTCACCACCTGCACGCCGATGCGCCCGCGCACCACCTTGCCGTTCCGCAGTCCGGGCAGGATTTCCTTCACCGTATTGATGGGGACCGCGAAGCCGATGCCGATGTTGCCGCCGGCGTCGTCTGAAATGATCGCCGTGTTGATGCCGACCACCTCGCCCCGGACGTTCAGGAGGGGACCGCCGGAGTTGCCGCGGTTGATCGCGGCGTCGGTCTGAATCATCTCGAGGTCGCGGCCACTCACGGGACGCAGCTGTTGGTCGGTGCGGCCCACAGCACTGACTACGCCGACAGTGACGGTGTTCGAGAAGCCGAAGGGGTTGCCGATGGCCATCACCCAGTCGCCGGGCTGAATCTGCTGCGAGTCGCCGAACTTGGCCTCGGACATTGGCGTCTTCGGCATTTCGGTGATCTGCAGGAGTGCGCTGTCGGTCAGCTTGTCGCGGCCGACCACTTTGGCTTTCAAGCCTGTACCCGGTTCGCCGACGTCCATGCCGAAGAGGAAAACCTCGATGCCAGTGGCGTCTTCGACGACGTGGTTGTTGGTAAGGATGAAGCCCGCTTTGTCGATGATGAACCCGCTGCCGGCGCCCTGGGCGTCGGGCAGTTCCTGCTGGCGCCCGCGGGGCTGCCGCTGCAGGAACTCTTCGAGCAGGCCGCCACCCTGACCGGGCGCCGTGCGCATGCGGCGCGGGGTGGTCGTACGGATGCTGACCACCACCGGGTTCTGGTCGTGGGCGATGTTGCGGAACGTGGCGGCGTCGATGGGCCCATCAAGCGGTGCGCTGTTGGTTTCGGGCACGTTGATCGTGCCGGCGAACGACGCCTGAGTGAAGTCGAAGCGCGCCGCGATCACCAAGCCGGCCACAACCGACACCAACGCAATCAGGAGCCCGTAAAAAAAGGTCGCCTTCCGATGTGACATGACTGTGTTACTCCTCCAATAAAGTATACCTGCCAGCGACCGCATTTTTACATTTCGCCGTTCCAGTCGTCCGGCTCGGCCGCCGTTGACCGGAAGACTTCCAGGTGCCACTTGCCGCCGCCCCAGGGTTCGATGATGTCGGCGGCGATGACGTCCACCAGGATTTCGGCGAACGACCGCTGCTCGGTGTCCTTCTCAAGATGATATGCCGGGTCGTCCCAGACGAAGCTGGGGTAGAGCAGCAGGGTCAAGAACAGATCGAACCCATCGTCGATGACTGTGATGAGCCCGACCGGTCGCTTCTGCGTGGAGTGGTAGACGAGGTACTTTTCCGCGCTTTGCGCCCGGATATAGCGCTTGAGTGTGAACTCGCGGGCCACGATGTCTTCGACCGCGATCTTCTTTTCCCAGCATTCGCGGCAGTACCGCTCGTCGCCCCGGGGCTCCACCACGTCCTTCGCGTTGCACAATGCGCACCGCACCACATCCGCGCTCTTTCGGGCCATGCGCTGATTGTACCTTCCTACTTCCGGAATGAAGGTGCGTAGGCGCGTTCGATGTAGTCCTTCACCATGCGCCGGGTGCAGAACCTGGGGGTCACCGTGGCAATCGAGTGCTTCACGGTGGCCATCCAGCGGGTCGGCACGCCCTTGGTGGACCGTTCGTAGAACCGCGGAACGACCTCGGTTTCCAGCAATCGATACAGCGCATCCGCGTCCGCGTCGTCCACCGCGGCGTGGTCGGCGTCGGTCAATCCGCCATCAATGCGCCATCCGTTGTCGCCGGTATACCCTTCAGCCCACCATCCGTCGCCGATCGAAAGATGCGGCACGCCGTTCATAGCGGCCTTCATGCCACTGGTGCCACTGGCTTCGAGCGGCTTGCGCGGGTTGTTGAGCCACACGTCGCAGCCCTGCACCAGTAGGTGCGCCACGTGCAGGTCGTAGTCGTCGACAAAAGCGACTCGTCCGCCGAATGCCGGATCCAGCGCCTGCCTGAAGATGTTCTGCAGATGATGTTTGCCGCCATCATCGGCGGGATGCGCCTTGCCGGCGAATACCAGTTGCATCGGGTGCTTCTGGTTGTTGATGAGCTGCGCCAGGCGCGCCGGGTGGCGGAAGATCAGGTCCGGCCGTTTGTATGCGGTGAAGCGGCGCGCGAAACCGATCGTCAGCGCGTGAGGATCGAGCATCGCGCCACCGGCCACCACTCGCGCGGTGCCCGCGTTTTCTTCAGCGAATCGCACACGCGCGCGTTCGCGCACAAACTCAAATAGGGACTCGCGCAGCGACCGGCGCACCGCCCACAGTTCCTCGTCGGGAATGTCGAAGACCGCGGTCCAGAACGCGGGCTCGTCATAACGATCGCGCCACTGCGCACCCATATGCCGATCGAACAGCTTACCCAGGTCACCGGCCACCCACGTGGGCACGTGTACGCCATTGGTGATGGCGCCCACAGGCCGATCGCCAGGGGCCAGGTCCGGCCACAGCGGCGCGAACATCTCGCGCGTCACATCGCCGTGCAACTGGCTCACCGCGTTGATCGCGCCTGCTGACCGCATCGCGAGCGCCGTCATATTGAATTGCGGTCCCGCGCCGTTGTCGTAGGTGCCCAGCGCCAGGAAGTGATCGCGCTCTTCGCCCATCGATCCCCAGCAGTTGGCGAGCTGCTGTTCGACGAGGTTGAACGGAAATGCGTCATGACCGGCGGGCACGGGCGTGTGGGTCGTGAACACCGTGGTGCGCCGCACTTCGACGAGCGCTGTTTCCCACGTGGCGCCATTCGCCAGTGCATCGCGCAACCGCTGTAAGACAACAAAAGCCGCGTGGCCTTCGTTCAGGTGCCACACCGCAGGGGTGAGTCCGAGAGCTCGTAGCGCGAGCACGCCGCCGAGGCCGAGTACCACTTCCTGCTGCAGTCGCATGTCTTGCCCGCCGCTGTACAGGCGCGCCGACAATTCGCGGTCCCACGGCTGGTTCTGTTCCAGGTCGGTGTCGAGCAACAGCAGTCGCACGCGCCCCAGGCGCACTTCCCACACCTGCACCAGTACGGTGCGTATGCCCAGTGGCACGGCCACCACACAGGGTTTACGGTCGTGGGTCTGAGCCTTGGCGATCGGGGCATCGGCCCAATTCAGCCGTTCGTACACTTCCTGCTGCCAGCCATCGGCCGAGACGCGCTGGCGGAAGTACCCCTGCGGATACATGAAGCCCACCCCGACAAACGGGATGCCGAGGTCGCTCGCTTCTTTGCAGTGGTCGCCTGCCAGTACGCCAAGGCCGCCCGCGTAAATCGGCAGTGACTGATGCAGTGCGAATTCCGCCGAAAAATAGGCGACGATGCGATCGGGGGCGCCACCCGGACGTTCGACCGGTGCGCCGACCTTCGTCTGCCAGTACGTGCGCGCGTGGCCGTTGGCGGGTGCGCGCCACGCATCCATCGTCAACAGCGCGCGATCGTACGCGGCAAGAAAATCGGGGTCGTTCGCCGCCCGTTCGAGCACGGCCACGTCCATCTGCCGGAGCATAAGCACGGGGTTGTGCGCGGATTGTTTCCAGCGCAGGTAGTCGAGCCGTCGAAACACTTCACGGCCGGCGTTCCAGGTCCATGAGAGGTCGTGCGCAAGTTCAGAGAGCCGTGAGAGACGTTCGGGGAGCAGGGTCAGGTCTGGTGGAGTCATTCCGTCACAATCGCGGCGAAGCGGGAGAGATCGATGTTGCCGCCCGAGACCACCACGACGATCTTCTTGTGGCCGGCGGCGCGAACCTTGGAAGAAAGGGCAGCGGCGATGGCGCAGGCGCCAGCGCCTTCCGCGATGATGTGACAGCGCTGGGCGGCCAGTCGCATCGCGGCGGCGGTGGCGGCGAGCGACACCACCACTGAGGCATCCACGGCATTTTTGAGGAGCGGCCACATTAACGGCAGCACCGAGCGGCCGCCGGCGCCATCCACAAACGATGGGGTCCACTCCTCGAAACGCATCGGCCGTCCTGCCGCAAGGGACGCCGCGAGGGGCGCGGCGGTTTCGGGCTCAGCCGCGTAGATCCTGGCTTGTGGGCGCACCGCGCGCATCACACACCCGATGCCGGCCAGCAGGCCCCCGCCGCCCATGGCGGCGATGACAGCGTCTACATCGGGCACCTCCTCGAGAATTTCGAGGGCGACGGTGCCATTGCCGCAAATGAAATCGTCATCGTCAAACGGATGGACAAAGTGGCCGGTCATGCGCGACGACCGATGTTCCTCGACGGCCTTCCAGCACTCGTCGTAGGTGGCGCGGTGAATGGTGGCCCCCAGCCGCTCGATATTGGCGATTTTCGTCGCGGGCGCGGTGTCCATGACAAGGACTGAGGCCCGCGCACCGGCCTCGCGCGCTGCCAGGGCCACACCTTGTGCGGCGTTGCCTGCGCTCACGGTCCAGACACCCGCTGCGAGGGCGGATTTCGGAAGTGTGCTGATGGCATTGGCTGCGCCGCGGAGTTTGAACGAGCCGATAGGCTGGAAGATCTCAAGTTTGAGAAAAATTTCTGGGGCGCTGTGATCAAGGGGATCCAGCCGGATCAGCGGGGTGCGAATGGCGACCGAGTAGACCCGGGCCGCCGCCGCTCGAACGGCCTCTAGAGAAATGGCGCGGGTGGTAACGTCCATACGAACGCGTTAGCGTATCACTACGAAAAGAGCCCATTGCCTCATTGGCTCATTCCGAAATATGCTCCCGCCATGCAGACAATTACTAGGCGCGATTTTATGGCCAGCACGGCGGTGGCGGGTCTTGCGGCGGCGGCCGAACCCTTAGTGGCGGCGTCGCATCGCGAGAGCCCTGAACGGGCTCCGGGGGTGAAGGTGCAGAGCAGCGTACGTCCCGTCATTATTTCTTCTTCCAACGGACAGATCTACAAGAACGGCGGCGCCAAGACCTGCGTCGAGACCGCCTTCGAGATGATGATGACGGGGAGCGATGTGCTCGACGCGCTCATCGCGGGCGTCAACATCGTGGAGCTCGACCCGCTCGATACCAGCGTCGGGTACGGCGGGTTGCCAAATGCGGACGGCGTGGTGCAGCTCGATGCGTCGGTGATGCACGGCCCGAAGAAACGGGCCGGCGCGGTCGGCGCTCTTGAAGGTGTACGGACTCCGTCGAATGTGGCCAAGGCGGTCATGGAGATGACCGACCACCATCTGATTGTGGGCAAAGACGCGCAGACATTTGCCCGCAACATGGGCTTCACCATTGAGGCCGACATCAACAGCCCGACGTCCCGCAAAGCATGGCAAGAGTGGAAACGGCGCAGCGACCCGTTGCACTATCTCGACCCGAATCGTCGCGAGGCCGCGCTGCGCGAGGTGATGATGAGCATGGTGGCCGATGGATTCATCAACGAGAACCACATCTACGGCACCATCAACTGCAATGGTGTCAGCGCCAAGGGCGAAATCTGCGGCGTGACCACCACGAGCGGACTGGCGTGGAAGATCCCGGGCCGGCTCGGCGACTCGCCGATTCTTGGAGCGGGCCTCTACGTGGACGGTGAAGTGGGCGCGGCTGGTTCGACCGGCCGCGGTGAAGCCAACCTGTTCAGCCAGTGCTCGATGCTGATCGTTGAGGAAATGCGGCGCGGCAAGAGTCCGAAGGACGCCGGTCTTGAAGCCTGTCGTCGCATTCAGCGCAACACCATCGAGAAACGGTTGCTGAACGACCGCAGTACGCCCAACTTCAACGTGAACTTCTATGTCGTCAATGCCAAGGGTGACCACGCTGGCGTGGCGCTCTATGCAAACGCGAACAGCACCTACGCGGTGTGCGATGAAAAGGGCGCGCGGCTGGAACGGATCGAAGCGCTGCTTCCGGGAGTCGCGTAAGAGACTGGGGCTTGTCTGTAGGAGCTCCGCAGGAGCGCAGGTGGAAACTGGGGAACTGGAAGGGTGATCGGTGATGAAGCGAGTAGTGAAGATTGTTGGAAGTGTGGCCGTGACTGTGGCTGTGGTGTGGGCGGCGGCGGCGCGCGCGGGAGCGCAGCAGGCGTCGGTGACCGCCGGACAGACGGGGCCTGACGGCAAGACGTACCGCGTTGGCGGCGGCACGCGCGACGGGGTGTCGGCGTTCCCGCTGGTGAAGTACGACCAGATGAAGCCGCTCGTGCCGGGCCAGATGGACTTCAAACACTTTCACACCTATGAGGAAGCCAGCGACATCCTGCGCATGTGGACGCGCCAGTATCCCGACCTGGTAGATCTCTACTCCGTGGGCCGGTCGCTTGAAGGTCGCGAGATCTGGCAGATCACCATCACCAACAAGAAGACAGGGCGGCATACCGACAAACCTGCGATGTTCATCGAGGGTGGCCGTCACGCCGGCGAGATCTCCGGTATCGAAGCGACGTTGTACTTCGCGAATCACCTGCTGACCAACTACGGCAAGGACGCGGCGGTGACGAAACTGGTGGACACCAAGACCGTCTACGCGAAGCCGCACAACAACCCGGATGGCGCGTCCGTCTACCACTACACCGCGCAAGGGCTGCGCTCCACGGTTCGGCCCTACGACAGCGACAACGACGGGCTCACCGACGAAGATTCTGGTGAAGATCTTGATGGTGACGGCTTCGTCCGCCAGATGCGGAAATACGTGGGCCCCGGCAAAGGCAACGCCAATGTGGACAAAGCGGATCCCAAGGGCCGGATCATGCAGAACGTGCCCATGGGCCAGGGCGAGTACCTGATGCTGGGCAGCGAGGGTGTTGACAACGACGGCGACGGCCGCGTGAACGAGGACGGCATCGGCGGCTTAGACCTGCACCGTAACTACCCGGAAAACTGGCGACCGATGACAGAAGAGACCAGTCGCGGCCAGACGCAGGGCGGCGCCGGGGAGTATCCGCTGTCAGAGCCGGAGACGATGGCCGTGTTCTCGTTCCTGATGCGGCATCCGCACATCGGAGTCGTGCAGTCGCTCGACACATCGGTGCCGATGATTCTGCGTGGCCCGTCCACCAGCAAGTCCGAAGAGTCGGTGTTCCCCGAGGATCTGGTCTACCTGAAGAAGTTCGATGCCGAGGGGATCAAGATCACGGGTTATCCGTGGGCAGGTGACACGTACTGGCAGTACTCCAACCGTGGTCGGGGAGGCGCCGCGCCCAATCCCGACGCGCCCGGCTCGCCGCTCTTTGGCCATGGACCAGACTTCGGCTACCTCTATTACGGCGCCATTTGGTACGGCAACGAGATCTGGGACGGCGGCCGGTTGCTTGAAGCCGATGCGAACGGAGACGGCCAGTCCACCGACCTCGAGAAGCTGATGTGGCTCGACAAGAATTTGAAGGACACGAGCATTTACCAGATGTGGACCAAGACGTCGCACCCGACCCTCGGCGAGGTGGAGGTGGGGGGATGGAATCCGAAGTTCTGGAGCCAGAATCCGCCGCCGGAAATGCTGGAGAAGTGGGCGCGCAATGAGGCGCTGTTCAACATCTACCTGGCACAGCAGATGGCGCAGGTGAAGATCGTGTCTGCCACCACGAAGCCTGCGGCCGACGGCGCCACCGAGCTGACCGTGGTCGTGACCAACGAAGGTGGCCTGCCAACGGCGCTCGAGATTGCCAAGCGCGTGAAGATCGTGCAGGAAGACATCGTGGCGATTGATCACGCGGCGACGCAGACGGTATCGCGGGCCGGTGCGCCCAGTGTGGGTGCTGGCCGCGGAGGCGCTGCGCCGGATCCCAGCGCGCGTCGTCGGACGGCTGAAGGCATCGGCTGGCTCAAGCCGGGCGAGACCAAGACGGTGTCATGGGTGGTGCGCGGCGCCGGGCCGGTCACGGTCACGGTGGGCTCCACGCGCGGCGGCGTCGCCATTCAGACTGTTGAGATCAAGTAGGGGACCGACACCCGTCCCCCTCATTTTCGCGCGCTGAGAAAGTCGAGAGGAAGCGCGCGAACCGTGCGCCCATTGCCAGTCATGTCAGTAGCGCGCAGGAGCGAGTTGTAGACGGCTTCCTCTGTCGCGTCCATCACTGACTCGAACAATCCCGAGACCGCGTCGGTGGGAAGGAAGGTCCGCGCTTGCGGGCCATTTGTGGCGGCGACCCGATTCTCGCGCGCCGTGGAAAACGCAATCGCGAAGTCGCCGCTGCCGTTTGAGTACGTCGATCCCGTGCGTGCCAGCGCGAAAATGGCGCGTGCGGCCAGTCGCTCCAGGTCGCGCGCATCGAGCGGCGCATCCGTCGCAATCACGATCATGCACGACCCGTCCGCGTCATTCGCGGCCGACGTATCACCTGCGTGTCCAGCCGGTGGCGTGGGCGACAGGCGCTGCCACACCGGAATACCCACAATGGTCAGGCGTCCGCCATAGTTGCTCTGGATGAGTACGCCCACTGTCCAGGGCCCGGCCACGCGAGACGAGGTGCCGATGCCGCCTTTCCAGCCGAACGCAATCGTACCGGTGCCGGCGCCCACGGCGCCTTCATTCACCGCCCCGTTGCGGGCATTCGTCAACGCTTCCAGCACGTGTTCTCGCGTGACGTGCAGCCCGCGAATGTCGTTCAAACCGCCATCATTGGTTTCGCCGACCAGCGCATTCACTGATCGCACATTCGTGTTGCCTGGCTGTTCGAGCGTCCACCGCACCACCGCGTCCATCGCGGTGCCCACAGCGAGCGTGTTGGTCAGCACGATGGGCGTTTCGATCGTCCCAAGCTCCCTCACCTGCGTTGACCCGGCAAGCTTGCCGAACGCATTCCCCACAAACACACCGGCAGGCACCTTCTCGTGAAAGAGATTCCCTTCGTGCGGGAGGATGGCCGTCACGCCCGTACGCACGTTCTCTCCACTGATCACCGTCGTCTGGCCTACCCGCACTCCTGCGACGTCGGTGATCGCATTGAGGGCGCCCGGCGTGCCGGCTCCCGGTGTGATGCCGATATCTCGCGCCCTGGGCCGCATCTGCGCGGACAGCGCCGAAGCCATCGCGAGAACCGCCATTGCATTCACAAGTCGTCGCTGCATTTGTGCCTTCTCGGCCTTAAGGAACAGACCGAGCTACGAAAGAGTGGACTCTCGGACTCCTGACCCCCGATAATACTCGCGGTTTCCCTCCAAAGGAGTTCCTATGAGATTGCGCGTGCGGCGGCAAGTCCTGAGCGTGGTGTGTGTGATGACCCTGGTGGCGGCCTGGTCGGGCCTGCCTGTGGAGGCGCAGGTGCCCGCCAAGCGACCCATCGCGTACGACACCATGGACTATTGGCGCTCGATTGGCGGCACACGCCTCTCAGATGACGGCCAGTGGCTGGCCTACGCGCTCACGTCGCAGGGCGAGGACGGCGAACTCATCGTCCGCAATCTGGCATCGGGCAAGGAACTGAAGCACCCCAGAGGAACCACACCGGTTTTCACGCCTGACGGCAAGTTCGTCCTCTTCACAATTGTGCCTCCCAAGACCAACGGAGACGACGATGCGGCGGCTGGGCGCGCGGGTGGTGCTGGTGGGGAAGCCGCCGAAGGTGCCGCGGCCGCCACCGCAGCCCGCAACTCCGCCGGCATCATGGCGCTGCCATCCGGTCAGGTGACAGTGGTCGAGCAGATCAGCGCTATCAGCCTGGCCGAAGACTCGTCGGGGAGGACTCGAGTGCCAGGTGCCAGCGATATAGATCGTCGAGGCTCGCGTGGATGCCACCATTGGCGCGCAGATACCAACCTGGACCATCCGGCAGCCAGCCATTCTTGTAGGTCCGCCCCCA
>SYFT01000046.1 GCA_005799825.1 Acidobacteriota bacterium
AAGGCAAGAAGCGCATGAAGCGGGTGGGCCGCGTCGAGATCCCGCAGGAGGCGTTTCTGGCGGTGCTCAAGGTCGGAACCGAGTCATGAAGAAGTCCGTGGTGCGCGAGTACTCCGAGTCCTTGATCATCGCGGTCGTCCTGGCGCTGTTTGTGCGGACCTGGGTTTTCCAGGCGTTCAAGATTCCCACAGGCTCCATGGAGCCAAACCTGCTTATCGGCGACCACCTCATCGTCAACAAGATGATCTTCGCGCCGTCGGCGACCGGTTTCGAGCGTCTGGTGGTGCCCGGTCGCGAGATCCGGCGCGGCGACATCGTGGTGTTTAAGTACCCGGATGAACCCGAGCGCGACTTCATCAAGCGCGTGATCGGCATGCCCGGTGATCGCCTGGAACTGCGCCGCAAGACCATGTATATCAACGGCACGCCGCTGGCAGAGAGCTACGCGCACCTTTCGGAGCCGCCGTCGGAGTCAGCGGGAGTGACGCAAGACCTCCGTGAGTTCTACGGCCCGGTGACCGTGCCGCCCTCGCAGTACTTCATGATGGGCGACACCCGCGACAATTCGCAGGACAGCCGGTACTGGGGATTCCTGCCCGAACACTACGTCAAGGGCCGGGCCCTGTTCATCTACTTCTCGTTCGAAGCGGGCGGGTCGCTCACGCACATGCTGCAGGGCACGCGATTCGAGCGCCTGTTCGATTCCGTCAAGTAGTCATTCCGCGGCAATGACCGTGGTGAGGAGCGAGCGGGCATCGCGCATCAACTGCGCCGACTCCTCGCGAAGGGCGGTCTGCAGCCCCGTGTCGGTCAACCCGCCAAGGTTGATGTCGACGTTGTCGAGCGCGCCTTCCGCCGAGACCAGCAGCAACCGGTAACCGACTTTCACGTCGCTTGCTGCCGACGGATTGCCATAGGCGGCCGCGGCACGGCCTTCCTGCATCGCGCGTACGCACGCCCGAATCGTCTCGAGCGGGACTTCGGTCGCGACGCGTGTGGCGTCCTGAATTGCCGCCTTGCGTTCGAGCTTTTCTATGGCGGTCGCCTTGGGCTTCCGGAAGGCCGCCACCACGAGGTCGTAGGCCGACGCATCGCGGTCCACCAACGATGCCAACTCATCGCGCAGGCTGAGCAATTCGGTGTGCGCGGAGTCGAGCGCCTCGCGCTCCGCGATCGCGTTGGTGCGCGACTTGGGCATGCCCGTCACCATGACGAGTAGGGCAGCGCCTGTGGCGCCGACCAGGGCAGCGGCCGACCCTCCGCCCGGCGTCGGGTCCGCCGCGCTGATGGCCTCAAGCAAACTGGTGATGGTGCGATCGATCAACATAGGACACCCCTCTTGTAGACGCCAGAGATCGGCGCCGCATTCACACGCAGGAGATTGACGGCGGGGCCGTGGACAAGGACTCCGTCGAATTGTTTGCCCGGTTCGAGGCTGCCCACCACATGCTGGCGATCGAGGGCTGCCGCCGCATTGATCGTGGCTGCGACCAGTGCTTCCTCGAATGTCAGGTGCATTGCAAAACAGGCGAGCGCAATCGCAAACGGCATGGACGGCGAGAATCCGCCCCCGGGATTGACGTCGGTCGCAAGGGCGACGGGGACCCCGGCGGCAATGAGGTTGCGGGCCGGCGCAAACTGGCCCAGCTTCAGATGGAAGGCCGCACACGGCAGCAGGGTGGCGATGACGCCCCCGGCGCGCAGGGCCTCGATGCCGTTGGCGTCCACGCGCACGAGATGATCGGCCGACCGTGCGCGGACGGCCGCCGCCACCTGCGGTCCACCGCTGGCGGCCAGTTCGTCGGCGTGGATGCGCGGCTTCATTCCGGCGCGTGCGCCGGCCTCGAGAATGGCGGTGGACTCTTCGGGCGTGAAGAACCCGCGATCGCAGAACACGTCACACCATTCCGCGTGAGGAGCGACCGCGGGAATCATCTCGTCGATCACGAGGCGCACATAGTCGGCCTGACGGCCGCGGAACTCTGGCGGAATCTCGTGCGCGCCGATGAAGGTGGGCACGAGCTCAATGGGTTGAGTGGTGTTTAATCGTGCGACCACGCGGAGCATGCGGACTTCGGTGGCGGTATCGAGGCCGTAGCCACTCTTGGCTTCCGCAGTCGTGGTGCCCTGGCGCAGCATCTCGGCTAGGCGAACACTGGTCTGAACCGTGAGCTCGTCTTCCGAGGCCGCGCGCGTGGCTCGTACGGTGGACAGGATGCCCCCTCCGGCCGCCGCGAGCTCCGAGTACGTCGCGCCACCGAGCCGCCGCCGGAGCTCGTCTCGGCGGTCGCCGGCGAACACGACGTGCGTGTGCGAATCGACAAACCCTGGCACGAGTGACTTGCCGCGACCATCCACGACAATGGCGCGCGAGTCGAGCGCGATCTTCGCGCGTACCTCCGCCGTTGTGCCGACCGCCACGATGGCGGCTCCGTCGCACGCGACAGCGCCATCAGCCACCGGTGCGATGTCGCCCTGTCGTCCGCCCGCGCGCGGTCCGTCACCGGCCACGGTGTACAGCTGGTCGAGATGTTCGATCAACAGAGTGACGGCCATGGCGTTCATGCGGGGACGACGGGCGGCGGGCGGCGCCCGAAGATGGCGGTGCCCACGCGCACCAGCGTGGCGCCCTCGTCCACGGCCACCTCGCAGTCGTGGCTCATGCCCATGGAAAGCTCGGTCAGCGATGTGGCGGGCACTCCACGCGCGACGAGCGAGTCACGCAGGTCGCGCAACTCCCGGAACCACGTGCGCGCCTCCTCCGGGTCCTCGGCGATGGGTGGCACGGTCATGAGGCCGCGCAATTCAACAGCCTGACAGGCGAGTGCGGCCCTGGCGAGTTCTTCCACGTCGTTGCGTTTCGCGCCAAACTTGGTCGCTTCTTCGGCGAGGTCAACCTGCAGCAGGATCTGCGGCCGTGTTCCGGCATCGACGGCTCCGGCATCCACCTTCTGCAAGAGGTCGATCGAGTCGATGGAGTGAATCCAGTGAAACGCCGCGGCGGCCTTTTTGGCCTTGTTGGACTGCAGGTGGCCGATCAGGTGCCACGTCAGCCCAAACGCCGCGGTGGCGGCCACTTTGTCGAGGCCTTCCTGCACGCGATTCTCTCCGAAGTCTCGCTGCCCGGCTCCGGCGGCGGCAAATACGGCTTCGACGGGGAAGGTCTTCGAGACGGCAATCAGCCGAAGGCTGTCCGGGCCACGATTGGCCCGCACAGCCGCGCCTTCAAGGCGGCGGCGCACCGCGGCGAGATTGTGTGCGATGTCTGCGTCCAGCGCGGGGCCGGACATGCTACTTGATCTGTTTCAGAATCGCCTTCGCCATCTCGGCGTTTTCACCGGTGGGCGCAATCTTCAGGTAGTCCTCAAAGGCCTTCGCGGCGTCGGGCAGCTGGCTCAGATTGAGATTCGCCATGCCCAGGCGGAAGTGGGCTTCGGCCATCGTCGAGTCGAGTTTGATGACCTTCTCGAATTCCGCTTTGGCCTCGGGGAACTTGCCGGCATTCCACAGGATGATGCCCTGATTGTAGAGGGCCGCCGGGTCTCCGCCGGTGGCCGACGCACCCAGCAACTCGTTCGCCTTGATGCTCATCGCGCTTGCGTCGTCGAACTTCTTTTGCTGGTTGTAGAGGATGGCGAGGGCGGCGTACGGATCAGCCAGCTTCGGGTCCAACTTGATCGCCTCTTTGTAAGAGGCCTCTGCGGCAGCCTGGTCGTCTTTCTTCGTGTGCGCGTCGCCAATTTTCGCGTGGCAGATGGCGCAGCTCGGAATTTGTCCCGCGACCAGAAGGAGCTTGGCGATGGCGTCGTCGGGCGACATGGCGATAGCGGCCACGCCAGCGTCAAACTCGGCCTGCATGGTCGCCATGAGCTTGTTGCGGACTTCAACTTCCTTGGCCGTCATGGCGGACGTATCTGTGGCTCCCGTGTTCTTCGGCACCTTGATAATCAGCGTCGCGATGCGGGTCAACTCGTTAATCATCACGCGTACCTTGTGCGAGCCGGTCAGTTCACCCTTGGTCGCCGTCATCTTCCATTCGCCGGTGCGCAGACCGGCGCGCGTGAATTCGCCGCGGATGTTGGTCTTGAGGGTGACGGTGATGTCGACGTCGCCGATGTAGGTCATGACAATTTCGGCTTCGGGCACACCTTTGCCAACCTCGTCTGTGACCAGTCCGCGCAGCGACCCCTGCGCCTGTCCATAGGCAGAAGTGGCCGAAACCAGTAACACAAGAGCGATGGCGCTCACCATCCAACCGCGACCAAGTGACTGACGAACCATGGCGACCTCCCACTTCATTTTATACGTGATTCGCGTGGCCGCGTCAGGACAGGAACATCCGGCTCACCGCGTCAAGGTCCCTGGTGACGGGCACCGGCGGGAACGATGCGAGGAATCGGCGGCCATAGGCCATCCGGCTGAGCCGCGGGTCGAGTACCGCAAGCACCCCGCGATCCGACTGGCTCCGGATGAGCCGGCCCATGCCCTGGAGCAGGGCGAGGGTGGCCAACGGGACCTGGTAGTCGTGGAAGGGATGTCCGCCGGCGGCCTCGATGGCGGCGATTCGGGCCGCCACCAGCGGGTCGCCCGGTGAGGCAAACGGCAGCCGATCGATGATCACGCAACTGAGCGCCTCGCCTGCCACATCGACGCCCTGCCAGAAGCTGGCGGTGGCAAACAGCACGGCATTTGGTGTGTTCCTGAAGTCGCGCAAGAGCGCAGGCCGCGGTGCCGTGCCCTGCAGTAGCAGCGGCCATGGCACGTGGGGCGCCACTTGCTCGTAGACATCGCGCATGGCGGCGTAGGAAGTGAACAACACAAACGCCCTCCCGCACGACCGTTCGAGCAGTTCGGCCACGACGCCCGCCGCGGCCCGGTTGAAGTCGGGCGATCGTGGATCGGGCATGTCCGGCGGCAGGTAGAGCAGCGCCTGCGTCCGGAAATCGAACTCGGAAGCGAGGCGGACGTTGCGGGCCGTTGAGAGGCCGAGCCGGCCCTGCACGTAGTCGAACGACCCGGCCACCGTGAGCGTGGCGGAGGTGAGCACCGTAGCGCTTCTATCACCAATTACCTTGTCGCGCACCAGGGCCGCCACATCGATGGGCGCAGCGCGCAGGGCCAGGCCCCGCCCACGGGCTTCGAGGAAGTGGACAAACGCCGGGTCTTCCACCGCCAACAGCACACGCACGTCTTCGCGCATCGCGACGGCGCGAGCCATGATGGCTTTCAGGTCCTCTGGCACTGGCTCACATGCGGCCATGGCACCGCACAGCCTCTGCAGTTCTTCTCGCATCACGGTGCCTTCGTGGTTCATCCGGGCAGCAGAATCCGGCGTCAGCGTAGTGCGGTCACCGCCACGCTCACGTGTCGCCTCCAGGCGCGCACGATCGAAGAGCCGGCGTCCCGCACGCTCGACATCACCAATGGCGTGATGGACCCCGACGGCGCTCTTGCCCTGTTCGGCCGGGATGGACGCGACGGCCTGCGTGGCGTCGCGGACGAATTCGTCGAGTCGATGGGTGCTGAACACCAGCCCGAAATATTGCGTCACCACATCTTCGAGCTGGTGGGCCTCGTCGATGACGGCGAGGTCGCAGGCCGGAATTACCGCGCCGAAGTCGCCTTGCCGGACGGATGCATCCGCGCACAGGAGATGGTGATTGACAACGATCACGTCGGCCTTGTCGGCGCGCTCGCGCATGCGTGTGATGAAACAGTCGGCGTATTGCGGACACTCGCGGCCCAGACACTGATCACTCGTCGCCGTCAGCTCCATCCAAAACGGGAAGCTGTCTGGCATATCCGTCAGCTCCGCGCGGTCGCCGGTCTGCGTCTCGGGCAACCACTCGGCCAGCGTGTCGATCCAGCGCTGTTCCTCCTCACCCAGTGAGCCGCGCACTTCCTGCAATCGGTCGTAGCGGTGGCGGCACAGGTAGTTAGTGCGACCCTTCATATAGGCCGCACGCAATTCCACGCCAAGCGCCCGTGTCAGCGCGGGAATGTCCTTGTAGAAGATCTGGTCCTGCAGGTTGCGTGTGCCGGTGGACACCAGCACGCGGCGGCCCGAGAGCACCGCCGGCACGAGATACGCCAGCGTCTTCCCGGTGCCTGTTCCGGCCTCGGCGATGAGGATGCCGCCGTTTTCGAACGTGTCGGCTACGCGCGCGGCCAGTTCGCGTTGCCCCGGGCGTGCTTCGAACGCGTTATCGCTTCGGGCCAGCGGCCCGTTGTCGGCAAAGACGTCGGCGACGCGCGTCGTCAGTGACCGAGCGTGGGGTACAGCGGGAACTTCCGGCACAGGGCTTCGACTTCCGATCGGACGACTCGCGAGACCGATTCGTCGTCGGGCGAGGCGAGCACCCGCGCGATGAACTGGGTGACAAGGTCCATCTCGGCTTCGCCCAGTCCGCGTGTGGTGACGGCGGGTGTGCCCAGACGAATGCCGCTGGCCGTCATGGGAGGCTGCTGATCGAAAGGAATCGCGTTCTTGTTGACGGTAATGGTGGCCCGGCCCAACGCGGCCTCGGCCACCTTGCCGGTCAAGCCTCTGGAGAACACATCCACCAGCACCAGATGGTTGTCGGTGCCGCCACTCACGATGCGGAAGCCGGCGGACGCGAGTCCGTCAGCAAGGCGTGAGGCGTTGCGAATCACCTGTCGCTGATAGAGACGAAACACATCGCTTTGCGCTTCTTTGAAGCACACGGCCTTGCCAGCAATCACGTGCATCAACGGCCCGCCCTGAACGCCGGGGAACACGGCACGGTCGATGTCCTTCGCGAATTCTGCGCGGCACAGGATGAGTCCGCCGCGCGGGCCACGCAGCGTCTTGGGCGTGGGGGTGGTGACGAAGTCCGAATGCGGCACGGGACTGGGATGCAGGCCTGCGGCCACAAGTCCGGCGATGTGCGCCATGTCGGTCATAACAAGCGCGCCGACTTCGATGGCGACCGCGCGGATACGCGCGTAATCGAAGGTGCGGGCGTACGCGCTTGCGCCAACCACCACCATCTTCGGCCGATGTTTGCGCGCGAGCCGCTCCAACTCGTCGTAGTCGAGCCGCTCGTCGTGCTGCCTCACGCCGTAGGGGATGATCGTGAAGTACTTGCCCGAAAAATTCAGCGGATGGCCGTGGGTCAGGTGGCC
>SYFT01000047.1 GCA_005799825.1 Acidobacteriota bacterium
CGGACGAGCCGGCGCCGGTCTGAGCCGGTCGGCGAGGTACATCTCCGCGATCTGCCGCGCGAGCGCAGCAGGGTTCATGGTCGCGGTGTTGGCGAGGATCGCGACGCCGAAAGCTTCATCTGGAAAGCGCTCCAGGACACTGTGATATCCGGCCTAGCTTCCGGAGTGAGTCACGACGCGCCGGCCGCGGAACTCGCCGACGCTCTGCCCGAACGCATAGGCGATCTGAACAGCTCCTGGCCCGGGCTTGCCGCACGCGGTCATGGTGGTTAGTGCAGTGAGGAAAATGTCTAGGCGGAGTACGTTTATGCGAGGCGCCAAATTATAGCCTCCGACGATCGAGGCCGCCCGACCACACAGGCGCACCGTGGACGGAGATCACAGGCTTCCGCTCAGGCTCTTGTGCCCGGTTTTGGAAACACCTGCGTGCGCGCGGCCCACTCGGTCCATTGCGCGGCCAGACGTTCTGCCATCTCCGGCCTCGTAGCGGCCAGGTCTGATAGTTCAGTCCGATCGGCTTTGACGTCATAAAGCTCCCACGGGCTCTTGGCTCCGTTGGCCACCAGCTTGTAGTCACCCGCCAGGATGGCGCGATGCCCCTCGTGCTCGAAACAGATGGAATCGCGCGCGATCGTGGTGTTCTCGAAAGCGGGAACCAGGCTCCGACCCTCGAGCGGCGTCACGCTTTCGCCCTCGCGGGTCCGAGGATAGGCCGCACCAGTCACGTCCAGGCACGTGGCCATCACATCTGCCAGATGACCAGGTTGGCGGCGGAGTGCACCTCTGGACTTGATGCGTGCAGGCCAATGCGCGATGAGAGGCGTGTTGATGCCGCCGGCGTGCGTCGACACCTTGAACAGCCGATACGGCGTATTCGATACGTTGGCCCAGGGGTAGCCGTAACTCTGATACGTGTAATCAGGACCGGGCATCACAGCGGGGTCGTTGGTGAACTGGACCGTGCGGCCGGCACGAGTCCTGGGCCGCGCGACCCGCTCCCGCCCACGCACGAGGTAGTTTTCCCAGGATGGCGTCAGCTCCTCGTGACACCCGCCGTTGTCTGACAGGAAGAGAATCAGCGTGTCATCGAGGACTCCCTGCGCCTCCAGCTCGGCGGTGAGCCGGCCAATCCCGTGGTCCATCTGCGTCACCTGCGCCGCGTACACTTCCATGCGCCGGCGTTGCCAGGCCTTGTCCGCTGCTTCGGCCCAGGCGGCCACCGTCCGATGCCTCGGGCTGAGCGCCCAGCGCGGATCCACAATGCCGAGATCGATCATGCGGCGATAGCGACGCTCGCGCAGCACGTCCCAGCCTGCGTCGAACCGGCCGCGCTGCTTCGCCACCTCCTCGTCTGGAGCGTGCAGAGGCCAGTGCGGCGCTGTGTAGGCCACGTATGAGAAGAATGGCTGGTTCGGGTGCAAGCGTCGATGGTCGCGGATGAACTCAACGGAGCGATCCGTAATCGTGTCGGTCAGGAAGGAGCCGGGCTCGGGTTCGATGGGCTCATTGTCGCGAAGCAGCGTGTCCGGCTCGTAGTAGTTGGCCGCGCCTGTGATGGTGCCGAAATACCGGTCGAAGCCGCGCTGAAGCGGCCAGTTGTGTCGCGCTCCGTCCGGCGGGAGGAAACGCGTCACGTGCCACTTGCCGGCCGCATACGAGCGATAGCCCGCGGGCCTGAGCGCCTCGGCAATCGTGACGCACCGCCGGTTGAGGTCACCGCGGTAGCCGTCGACCCCGCCGTCGTTCATCATGTCGCCGACGCCGGTCTGGTGTGGATACAGCCCTGTCAGCAAGCTGGCGCGGCTGGGGCAGCAGCGAGCCGCGTTGTGGAAGTGGGTGAACCGCAGTCCGCGGCCAGCAAGGCGGTCGAGGTGAGGCGTGTCGATCTCGCCACCAAAACACCCGAGGTCGGAATAGCCCATGTCGTCGGCCAGGACTAGGACGATGTTTGGGCGTCGCACGGACTGGCCGAGTAGGCTGCGGTCGAGTTCGCCGAGGGCGGCTGCGCCGGCAAGACCCGCTGACCCCAGACCCAGTTGCCTGATGAAATCCCGACGACCCGATGTGTTCTGCTCACTCATGTCTTCAGCTCGGCTCGTCTGCCTTGTTCTTTCTCAGCGCGAACAGGTCCGACTCGACGTGTGCCGACTTCATGATTGCGGCAATCTGTGCCACGATCGACGGGTTGGCTGCCGCGACGTCCGTGGTCTCGCCAATGTCGCTGGCGAGATTGTAGAGTTCCATCGACTCCTTCGCGGCTGGCAAGACGCCTTTCCAGTCGCCCATCCGGACCACCACGGAATTGGCAAACTCCCAGTAGAGATACTCGTGCACCTTCTGGCCCGTCCGGCCGAGCAGCCTCGGCAGAATCGAGACGCCGTCAATTCCCGTTGGTGAGGGCGTGCCGGCCAGGTCGGCAAACGTCGGTAGCAGATCCCAGAAGGCCGTCGGCAGCCGCGACACGGTGTCCGGCTTGATCTTGCCGGGCCAACGAGCCACGAGTGGCACGCGGATGCCGCCCTCCCACACCTGGGCCTTGCGGCCCCGCAAGACGCCGTGGCTCTCGAAGAACTCAGGATCGCAGCCGCCCACCCAACTCGGGCCGTTGTCGCCCGTGAAAAACACAATCGTATCGTCGTCAAGGCCCAACTGCTTGACGAGCGCCATGATGCGGCCCACGTCGCGATCCATTCGCGTGATCATCCCGGCGTACGCCGACCGCGGCGTGGGATGGGGCAGGTAGCTACCCCCATTGCCGATGCCGCCTTTGTACGGCGTCTCGGGAAACTGTCCTTCGTATTCCTTCACCGAGTCCTCGGGCACCTGGAGCGCCACGTGCGGAATGGTGAACGGCAGATATAGAAAAAACGGCTGCGCCTGATGAGTGCGGATGAACTGCAGCGCCTCGGTCGCCAGCAAGTCATGTGCGTACTCCTGGCCGCTGAAGGCCGCGTAAGACTTCGGATCGTCGGGGTCGGCGCCCGCAGGCAGCGCTTGATGCGGATGGAAGTAGGTGTTCTTGAGTGTCACCTTCTGGTCGTTGCGCCAGAGGTGCGGCGGATAGTGGTTGTGCGCGATGCGCTGGCAGAGGTAGCCGAAGAAATGATCGAAGCCCTGCTTGTTCGGCGCGCCCGTGGTGCCTGGGCCGCCGAGGCCCCACTTGCCGATTGCCGCGGTGCGATACCCGGCGTCCCGCAATACCGTGCCGGCCGTGACGGTTCCGGGCAGGATGGGCCGCTGGCCTTCAAGGGACAGGTCGCGCCAGATGTCCCCGCCGGTGATGTTGTATTCGTCGTTGTTGCGAATGTAGGCGTGACCGGTGTGATAACCCGTCAGCAGGACACAGCGCGACGGCGCACACACAGGGCTACCCGAGTACGCGTCGGTGAACTTCATTCCTTCGGCCGCAATCCGATCGATATGTGGAGTTCGAATCTTTTTTTGGCCGTAGCACCCGAGTTCGCCCCACCCGAGGTCGTCGGCGATGATGAAAATGATGTTTGGCCGGCGGCCTTGCGCCAGTGCGCTGGCACCAGGCAGCTCGCCAATCGCAGTTGCTGTGGCAGCCGCGCCTGCTGCCTTCACAAACTCGCGTCGGTTGATCATGCGAGCATCCTAGCCCAAGACGGCCCACGCATGTGCGCATCGTGGCGCGTACTCGTATACTCGGCCGCATGGCAGAGTCCACACCCCGGCGCGACTTCCTGAAATACCTGGGTCTGGCCGGCGCGGGACTGGCCCTGCCGGGGCTGCACCGCCCACTCGAGGCTCAGTCCACACCACGGCGCCCGAATGTTGTCATGATCTTCATGGATGATATGGGTTACGCCGACCCCGCCATTTACGGTGGCGCACCGGGTACGACGCCCAACATCGACCGGCTGGCTCGCGAGGGCATGCGGTTTACCAATTTTTACGCCGCGCAGGCGGTGTGCAGCGCTTCGCGCGCGGCCCTTCTGACCGGCTGCTATTCGAATCGCGTTGGTGTCCTTGGCGCACTCGGACCAAACGCCACAACGGGTCTGGACCCAGACGAGGACACGATCGCCGATATGCTCAAGCGCCGAGGCTACGCTTGCGGCATCTTCGGCAAGTGGCACCTGGGTGACCACCAGCCGTTTCTGCCCCTGCAGCAGGGCTTCGACGAATATTTCGGCCTGCCGTACTCGAATGACATGTGGCCGGTTGATCACGACGGCACGCCCGTCACGCCGGGCCAGAAGCGCGATCCGGGTGACACGCGGATTCACCGCGGGTACTGGCCGCCGCTGCAGCTGATGGAGGGCAACGAGAAGGGCCGGGAAATCAAGGACTTCGCCGATCAGGATTCACTCACGACGCTGTACACGCAACGCGCGGTCCGCTTCATCAACGCCCACAAGGACGAACCGTTCTTTCTTTATCTGCCGCACAGTATGGTGCACGTGCCGCTTGGCGTATCACGAAGGTTCCGTGGCAAGAGCGGACGCGGACTCTTTGCCGACGTGATGATGGAGGCCGACTGGTCGGTCGGCCAGGTGCTCGATACGTTGCGCGCGCGCGGCCTCGAAAACGACACGGTCGTCATCTTCACGTCGGACAATGGGCCCTGGCTCAACTTCGGGAACCATGCCGGAAGCGCCGGCCCACTCCGAGAAGGAAAAGGGACGATGTGGGAAGGTGGGTGCCGCGTGCCGGCCATTGTGCGATGGCCGGGCCAGATCCCTGCCGGCACGGTGTGCCATCGCCTTGCCGGGACGATCGACCTCCTGCCGACACTTGCGGAGATCTGCGGCGCGCCGCTGCCGGCCCGGCGCATCGATGGCGTCAACATCCTGCCGCTCTTACGGGGCCTACCCGATGCCAATCCCCGCGACGTGTTTTGGATGTATTACGGACAGACGCTCACTGGAGTCCGGCAGGGGCCCTGGAAGCTCCAGTTGCCCCATGATTCGCGCACCTATGAAGGCCATACACCCGGGTGGGACGCCCTCCCCGGCACGACCGGGACGTTGAAGGTCGAGCTGGGCCTCTACAACCTGGAGACTGACATTGGCGAAACGATCAATCTTGTGAGTAAGCATCCTGAGATCGTCGAGCGGCTGCAGCTCATCGTCGCCGAAGCCAGAGCCGACCTGGGCGACACCGGCAAGCCCGGCCCTGGAGTGCGCCAGCCGAGACGGATTCCGGCGTCAGGCTGAATCGACATGGCATACTCGGCCGGTGCCGCCGTTTCACATGATGACCAAGCCGTCTGGGCCGCTGTGCAACCTAGACTGCACGTACTGCTTCTATCTGGAGAAAGAGCGGCTATATCCAGGCACGACTGACTGGGGCATGAAAGATGATGTGCTCGAGTCATTCATCCGCCAGCACATCGAGGCCCACGCCGATCTGCCCGTAGTCTCGTTCGCATGGCAGGGCGGCGAGCCCACGCTGCGAGGCGTGGAATTCTTCGAGCGTGTGGTTGCGCTGCAACAGCAGTACGCAGAAGGCCGCACCATCGAAAACGCGATTCAGACCAATGGCATTCTGATCGACGAACAGTGGTGCGCGTTCCTCAGGGAACACAGATTCTTGGTCGGCTTGTCGATTGACGGGCCTGAAGACCTGCACGATCGGTATCGGGTGGATCGCGGAGGCAAGCCTACCTTCCGCGCCGTCATGCGGGCTCTCGACCTGCTCAAGCAGCACCAGGTGGCCTTCAATACCCTGACGGTCGTCAGTGCCGGGAATGTGAACCGGCCCCTCGATGTGTATCGCTTTCTGCGCGACACCGGCAGCGGCTTTATTCAGTTCATTCCTGTGGTGGAACGCGCCGCCGAAGTGCTGACGCCCGACGCGCTTGCACTGCTCGATCCCGATGACGCCACCCGCGCGTACGTGACGCCGTGGTCAGTGGACCCGGGGTTGTATGGCGCGTTCCTCGTGGCGATCTTTGAAGAGTGGATTCGTCGCGATGTGGGCAAGGTGTTTGTCCAGCAGTTCGATGTCTCACTCGAATCGTGGAGCGGCATGGAGGCTTCCCTCTGTGTCTTTCGCGAGACCTGCGGCAGCGCGCTGGCGCTGGAGCACAACGGTGACGTGTATTCCTGCGACCACTTCGTTTATCCGCAATACCGGCTTGGCAACTTAATGAACGAAACCCTTGGCGCAATGGTGGATTCGCCCGCTCAGAAGGTATTCGGTGATGCCAAGCGCGACCGCCTGCCCGTGGAATGCCAGCAATGCGAGGTCAAGTTCGCCTGTCATGGCGAATGCCCGAAGCATCGGTTCGTCCAGTCGAAGGACGGCAGCCGCGATTTGAACTACCTTTGCGCCGCCTACAAGCGGTTCTTCAAGCACATCGATGAACCGATGACGTTCATGGCCAACGAGCTGGCGCATCGGCGTCCACCCGCGAACGTCATGGGATGGGCTGCGGATCGCGAGAGAACGCGCGCACTGAAGGCCGCGGGGCGAAACGACCCGTGCCCCTGCGGCAGCGGCAGGAAAGTGAAGCAGTGCTGTGGTCGCGCGGATGTGCCGGCCTAACGCGCCCCTAAACGCCGCCCGTGTTCGGCGATCATCGGACCGTCGCGAACGGTCACCGTGCCCTCCAAGGTCTGACCGTTGATTTTGAGGGTGACCCGGGAGGTGCCGGATTGGGCCGCCGTGCTGCCGATGGGGGAGCCGATGCTCAGTGCGTAGGCCGTCTGCGCATCAATCGCATCCACATCGCGGATGTCGAGGGTCTCCGCGCCGGCCGGGGAGACGTTGGCCCAGGTCGTGCCCCCGTCGGATGTGCGCAATACAGTGCCGCGCGACTCACTCACCCACGCCGTCTGGCCGTCCACCGCGCTCACTCCGCGAAACGTCACCGTGACACCGCTGGTCTGAGCTGTCCATGTTTGTGCCGCGAACGCCCCCACCATGCCCACGACGTACACGATTGTCAGGGCACCCCAATGCCTCATTGCCCGCTTCATCCATTGTCCCATTGCGCACTCCCCGTCACCGTCCGATATGCTTCTTCAGGAAGGCATCCATGCGGTCATAGATCTTGATCCAGCGACTATGCACCAGTGAGGCGTGCACATCATCAGGAAACACCATCAACTCGTACTCGATGTTCCGGGCGCGCAGCATCTGGACTAATCCCGTGGTCTGGGTGAAGGCCACGTTGCGGTCGTCATCGCCGTGCTGGAGCAACACGGGTGACTTCCACCCATCGATCGCGCCGATCACGGACGACTTCAACGACACCGATTCGGGATCGAGTGAACTGCCCCACAAGTGCACGCCAGCGAGGTCGATGCCGGCCGCGAACAGATCGGAATTGCGCGCAAGCGCCTGCGCCGTCAGCACACCGCCATACGAGAGGCCCCAAATGGCCACACGTTTGGGGTCGACATCTTCGCGCGAGTGGAGATACTTGCCGGCTGCGAGCACATCGAGATATTCCGCATTACCCGATCCCCCCGAATTGGGTGCGTTGCGGAAGGACCGGCCGTAGCCGACGCCGAGCCGAAAGTTCACCGACAGCACGATGTAGCCCTTGTCGGCGAGCCACTGATTGATGCCGTAGAACATGTGGTAGACGTGGCCATAGTGATACCCGAGCAACATCTGTCGTTGCGGGCCACCATGGACGAAGACCATCGCCGGGCGCTTGTCCCCTGGTTTGATGTCCTTCGGCACAAAGAGCTGATTGTTGAACTTTACGCCGTCTTCCGCTTCCAGCGTGACGTTGGTCGGCTCGACATGGGCGGCCAACGGATATCGCGCCGGTAACGTGGGATACACGACGGTCGCCCTACCCCCTGAGGCGGGTATTACGCCCACCGATTGCGGTACACGGCTGTCGGCGTATAACATCGCGACTTTACCGGACGGCAACGGCACGGGTTGGGTCTCGATGGCGGGCGTTTCAGTCACCTGCCGGGGCGTGCCGCCGGCGGTCGCGACTGAGAAGATATCGCGGCGATCGATGTCTCCATGATTGGTCGTGTAGAACAACGTCCTGCCATCCGGCGACACGTTGATCGAACTCGCATCCTCGATAATCCCGTTGGTCGTCGTCAACATCACCGGCTCCCTGGTGGACCCGTTGAGGGCCACTGAGAAGTAGCGGTCGTATTCGTCGTTGGGCATCTGAGTCGTGAAGATCACGTGCTCGCCGGCCCACTGAATCGTGTTGATGATGCGGAAGGTGGTGCCTGCGGGATCATGGCGCCAGAACTCGCGCGCCTCGCCCGTTCGCGGGTCCGCCACCCAGAACGCCAACGTACCACCGCCGCGGAACTCCGCGCGGAACAGGCCGGGAATCTGCATGCCTGTTGCTCCGCCCAGACTCCCCGCGCCACCCTGTCGTCCCGTGCCGGGTCCGGCTGGATTCCCGATGCCTGCCGCACCCTGCTGCTGCTGCTGGCCAAACGGCAGCCCCGGACGACGGATGAACGCGAGACGGCTGCCGTCAGTGGACCAGGTGGGGCTGGAGTCGCGGTCAACATCGGGTGCCACCCAGGTGATCTTGCGGGATGCGAGTTCGTACACTCCGATGAACGCGTGGTCGGTGCGGTTGCTGACAAACGCGAACCGCGTACTGTCGGGTGACCATCGCGGGTTGCTGTTCTCGCCGAAGACGGTGATGTACGGCGCGTCCGCGCGACCTCTAGCCGTGGTCGCCGCCGTGGCGGGCGTCGGCGCCACAGCGGCGCGGTAGATCTGGCCCGCCTTCACATACAGTGCATGTTTGCCATCGGGCGAGAGCACGGGGGCTCCGCCCTCGATTACAGCGAGGCGGAACGCAGGGCCACCTGCGGTCCGCACTGCCCAGATCGCCCGCTCCATCCCGGCCGTGTTCGACAGGGGATTGGCGACCCATCCCTGCCGATTGCGCTCGTGGCCCCGCACAAAGACAGCCACACTGCCATCGGCCGACAGGCTGAGATCGGTCAGGTCGACCCCGTCGTCGTCCATGAACGACGTCAGACGGACCGGTTTGAAGTCCGGCCCCACAGCCGTGAAGACGTTGCGTTTGCCCTCGTCGTAGCTGATCCAGGCGAGCCTGTCGTTGCTTTTCGCGGATACCAGGCCAAAGGGAAATGCGGGACTGACGAAGTCCGCAGCGGCACGTCGTGTCTGCGCCGATGCTGTGGAACAGAGCGCGAGCGCAGCCACCAGCAGCGTGGCAAGAAGATACGTGCGTCGAAATGTCATGGAATGTCCTCCGGACGGGAGACTAACACGGCCGAAGATTAGAATCGTCTCCGCATGAATGGCCACGATGGCGGCGACACGCGACGAGGCGACCGATGGTGGGCGGTGGGCCTCGTGTATGCCGTCATCACCGTCGGGATGGCCTACCCGCTCTCCGTGCAGCTGCACAGCCATCTGCTCAACTACGACTCCGACGCCAAACTGATCCAGTGGATTCTCGGCTGGGACATTTACGCCATCTCCTCGTCGACCGTCCGTATTACGTGGGTCTTTTGCCTAACGTAACGGGCTTTATCAGCCGCTGCGGCAGATCACTTGGCAGCGGCGACCGTATCGGATACGTGGTTCAAGTCCAACCGGGTCGATCAACTGGCGCCCGGGTGGTGTTGCGACCGTCGATGTGAGGCCGGCTTTGGCGGGGCCTCTTCGTGTTGCATGGGGCCGGTGAGTACGTCAAGCACGCCCGCGCCGCAAGCGCTCCTCGTCAGCGCCGCTTGTGAACTCCAACGCCGATGATCCCGCCTTTATCCTCAACATCTGGCGTTGTCTCCATCTCGACCACTGCGCGGACGTGATAGTGCAAAGCGCCTAGCGGCGGGAAGAAAGGTCCGTAAGTATCAATTCGGGTGCGGGCCTGTGGGAACAAGCGCCGTAAGACGGCGTCCAGAATCGCCGGCGTAAAGACGTTCACGTGGTCAGACGCCAGCATGTGCCAGGGCACGACCAGGGAGTCATGCAGCAGCGGCACTACTTTTATATTAGGGACGCTGATGATCACCTGATTTGCTGTCTTGGCGGCTTTGAGCAACACGCTCACGTAGTCGTCGATGTGCTCGATGCCCTGGGCCTCTCGCCCGGCCTTGTTCAGCTCGGCAACGTAGGGGCCCGGGTTGGCGATGAGGTAGAGGTTTTCGTCGAAGCTGGTCACAGTGGCCGGTTGACGATCGGTCAGTGGGCGCGGTTATACACCCCGGAGGATGCGCCCTGCGAGATTGAAGGCGTCCATCTGGTAGCCTCAGCGCGTAGCTAGGCCTCGTCTTTCTCGCTGACGAGCCTGCGCTTCTGTCTTCGAGCGTAGACGACCCACCACGCGACGAACACCACGCTCGTCACTATGCGCCAGCAGTCGTGCACGGTGGTGCACTTTTGTAGCAGACTTCACCGAATGTTCGGGAAAGACCCACGCAATCTGGACTATCGACGATAACTCTCACAAACGTGCGAATTGCGCATGGAAGGAGTATCCTGCCCGAGTTATATGACTCCCTGGGGCAGGTCGGGTATCCTCGCGTGTGCGACTGTCCTGGTCGCCAGTGCGGTGCTGCTGCGCGCCCAATCGGCTCCCGTGCCGCCCCTCCAGAACATCGACTTTGTTCGCGACATTCAGCCCGTCTTCAAACTGCACTGCTTCGAGTGCCATGGTCCGTCGAGCTCACAGGGTCGCTTACGCCTGCACTCGCCCGGTCTGATCCTGAAGGGCGGGGTGTCCGGGCCGGCAATTACCCCTGGCAAGAGCGACGAGAGCCTGCTCATTCGCCGGGTGCTGGGACAGGACGGCCACGACCGGATGCCCCAGGACGCCGAACCGCTTCCCGCAGCGACGATCGCGCTCCTGCGAGCGTGGATTGATCGGGGCGCGCCGATGCCGGTCGACTCGACGGCCACCGCGAACTCAGCCGATCCTCTCAAGGAGCATTGGGCGTATGAGAGGCCCACGCGGCCGGAGCTGCCCGCCGTGCGGACGACCGGCTGGGTGCGCAACGCCATTGACCGCTTCGTTCTGGCGCGACTCGAGCAGGAACAGCTGTCCCCCGCGCCGGAGGCGGCTCGATCCACACTGCTCCGCCGCGTGACGCTCGATCTCACCGGTCTGCCGCCGACGCCGGAGGAGCTCGATAGGTTTGTGGCCGACACCTCGAGCAATGCGTACGAGAGGGCGGTGGACCGCCTGCTGGCGTCGCCGCGCTACGGTGAGCGGTGGGCGCGCCCGTGGCTCGATCTGGCTCGCTACGCCGACACCAACGGGCACGAGAAAGACAACCGCCGTGAGATCTGGAAGTATCGCGACTGGGTCATCGACGCGCTGAACCGCGACCTGCCGTTCGATCAGTTCACGATCGACCAGATTGCCGGCGACATGCTGCCAAACGCCACGGTCGATCAGAAGATCGCCAGCGGCTTCCATCGCAACGCGATGACGAACGAGGAGGGTGGCGTCGACCCGGACGAGTCCATGTACGAGGTACTTGTCGATCGCACAAACACGACGGCCACCGTCTGGCTGGGGACAACCGTGGCGTGCGCGCAGTGCCACAACCACAAGTACGACCCGTTCACCCAGAAGGACTATTTCCGGCTGCTCGCCTTCTTCGCCAATGCGGAGTACGAGAGCCGCACCTTTGCCGGCGACGGGACGCGGTATTCCGAAGCGAGGCTCGACCTGGGCACGTCCGAGGACGAGAAGACGCGCCAGCGGCTGCAGGCCGACGTCACGCGGCTCGATCAGGACCTCAGGACTGTGACGCCGGCTGTGCGCGACGCGCAGGAGCATTGGGAGGCTTCGACGCGCGCCGCGCGTGACATCTGGAGACCGGTGGCCCCTCGGGACGTCCGCGCCACGAACGGCGTCGTATTGAAGCCGCTCGAGGACGGCTCCGTGATGGCGTCGGGCGCCAATCCGGCCCTGACGTCGTATGTCGTCACGGCGGACACGACGCTCCAGCGCATCACCGGCCTGCGTCTCGAGGCGCTGCCAGATCCCTCGCTTCCACGGGGAGGCCCCGGGCGCGACGCGTACGGGCACTTCCGCGTGACCGGGATCCGCGTCGAAACAGGGCCGACGAAGGGCTCGGCTGTACCGACCTCAATGCGGCCCGTCCAGTTCACGACGATCAAAGTGGACGATTCCGCCTACACATTCGAGCCCGTGGATCTGCTTGGCCGCGATGCCGGGCCGCCCCCGAGCGCCGCCGAGGGGCGCGAGTATCGAAAAGCGGGATCGTGGGCGATCAACGCCATGCGCGAGACCGATCGCGCGGCGCGCCAGGCCGTGCTGGTCGCGCAGGCCCCGTTCGGGTTTCCGGAGGGCACGCGCATCACGCTTCGGATCGATCACCTCGACGGCACCATCGGCCAGGGACTGGGCCGCTTCCGCCTGTCGGTGACGACGGCGGAGAATCCGCTGGCGGGCGCCGACCTCCCGGCGCGGCTCCGGCCCGTCCTGGATTTGCCGGTCGTGCAGCGCAGCCGCGAGCAGGCCGATGACATGGCCACGTTCTTCCGCGCGACCACGCCGCTGCTCACCTCAGCGCGCGACGCGCTGGCCGCCGCGCGAAAGGCGGTGGCTGACCTCAAGATTCCATCGACGCTCGTCATGAAGGAAAGGGCGTCGTTCGAGCGGCCGTCATACGAGCTCCGGGTGCGCGGGAGCTTCACCGCCAAAGGCGAGCGCATGTACGCCGGCACGCCGGCGGCCCTGCACTCGATGCGCAACGACCAGCCTGTCAACCGGCTCGGGCTGGCGCGCTGGCTCGTGGACGATGCCAACCCGCTCGTCGGCAGGGTCGCGGTGAACCGTCTTTGGGAGCAGTTGTTCGGTCGTGGTCTGGTGGAGACGAGCGAGGACTTCGGGTCGCAGGGGTCACCCCCCACGCATCGGGACCTGCTCGACTGGCTGGCCACCGAGTTCGTCGCACAGGCGTGGAGCCAGAAGGCCCTCCTCCAACTCATCGTCACGTCATCCACGTACAGGCAGTCGTCAGTCGTGACGCCGGGGCTCGCGGAACGCGATCCGTACAATCGCCTGCTCGCGCGCGGCGCACGGTTCCGTATGGAAGCCGAGATGGTGCGCGATGTGGCGCTTGCGGCGAGCGGCCTGCTGAGCCCGAAGATGCACGGCCCGGGCGTGTTTCCGGTGCAGCCGCCAGGCACCTGGAACCAGCCGTACAGTGGCGACAGGTGGACGACGAGCGAGGGCGACGACCGCTATCGGCGGAGCCTCTACTCGTTCTGGCGGCGCACGTCGCCGTACCCCAGTTTCATGACCTTCGACGCTACGAGCCGCGAGTTCTGCACTGTGCGGCGCGTCCGCACGAATACGCCGCTTCAGGCGCTGACGCTCCTCAATGATCCGGCATCGTTCGAAGCGGCGCGCGCGCTCGCTGGACGCATGGCCTCAGCGGGCACTGACGAGCGGGCGCGGACCACGTTCGGCATCAAGCTCGTCCTCTCGCGCGAAGCGAAGCCGGTGGAGGTCGATCGGCTTGTCGCCCTTTATCGAACGACGCGCGATCATTACCTGGCGCAACCCGGGGCCGCCTTGAAGGTGTTGGGCCTGGTCACTGCGCGGGGTGACACCGCAGACCTGGCGGCGTGGACCATCGTCGCCAACGTATTGTTAAATCTCGATGAAGCCCTGACCAGGGACTGACGGAAAGCCAGGGACGACCGATGACCAGGGACCCCCGACATGCGATGCCACTGCGGCACATCACGCGTCGCCACTTCTTCGAACAGGCGGCGTTCGGGATCGGCGGTGTCGCGCTTGCGTCGCTGATGGACCAGGGCATGCTGGCGTCGCAAGTTACGGCGACCACGCCCGGGTCGGTATCCGCACTGCAGTTCGCGCCCAGGGCCAAACGTGTCATCTACCTCTTCATGGCGGGTGCACCGTCGCAGATCGATCTGTTCGATCCCAAGCCGGCGCTGACGAAGCACGACGGGCAGGACATTCCCGAGGAGTTCATCAAGGGCGAGCGCTTCGCCTTCATCAAAGGTCGTCCGAAGCTGCTGGCGTCCCCCTTCCAGTTCCGAAGATATGGACAATCGGGCGCGGAGATCTCGGAGCTGTTCCCCAACCTCGCGAAAGTGGCAGACGACATCACGATCGTCCGCTCGATGCAGACGTCCCAGTTCAATCACGCGCCCGCCCAGATCTTCATGAACACCGGGCACCAGGTGATCGGCCGGCCGAGCCTCGGTTCGTGGCTCAGCTACGGCCTAGGCACCGAGAGCAAGGATCTGCCCGCATTTGTTGTGCTTCTGTCAGGCGAAAATAATCCCGACGGGGGCAAGTCCTGTTGGGGCTCCGGGTTTCTTCCCACCACGCATCAGGGCGTCGAGTTCCGGTCGGGCGCCGACCCGGTGCTGTTCGTCTCGAATCCTGACGGCATCGACTCAGGCGGACGTCGTCGCACCATTACGGCGATCAACGATCTCAACCGCCTCCGGCAGCTCGAAGTGGCCGATCCCGAGATCCAGACGCGGATCGCCGCCTATGAGCTGGCCTACCGGATGCAGACCAGCGTGCCGGATCTGATGGACCTGTCGAACGAACCGGCCGAGATACGCGAGCTGTACGGCACCGAACCCGGGAAGGCATCGTTTGCGAACAACTGCCTGCTCGCGCGGCGGCTCGTGGAGCGCGGCGTCTGCTTCGTGCAGCTCTATCACCGCGGTTGGGATACCCATGGCAACTCGTTCGGCGAGGATATCGTCGAAAAGCTACCGCACCTCTGTCGTCAGACTGATCGGGCGATCTATGGTCTGCTCACCGATCTAAAACGCCGGGGGCTGCTCGAGGACACACTCGTCGTGTGGGGCGGCGAGTTCGGGCGCACGCCGATGAACGAAGCGCGCAACGGTTCGACGTTTCTCGGTCGCGACCATCATCCGCGCGCGTTCACGGTGTGGCTCGCCGGCGGCGGCGTCGCACCCGGCCTCACGATCGGCCGCACCGATGAACTCGGCTACAACGTCGTCGAAGATCCCGTCGACGTACACGATCTGCACGCGACGATGCTGCGCCTGCTGGGGATCGATCACGAGAAGCTGACGTACAAGTTCCAGGGTCGCGATTTCCGGCTGACCGACGTGCACGGCAAGGTCGTGACCAAGTTGATCGCCTGACAAAAAAGCCGGCCAGTCCGTCAGTTGTTCTAGTTCAGCATGGCCACGAGGCGGCGTACGGCCTCGCGGATGAACGCCGGGTCTTCGGCATTGGCGTCCACCTCGACGAGCTCGATACCAGGCGGCAGCCCGGCCCGGATCGCCTCGAAGAACGCGGAGTCGCTGTCGGCATCGTGGAGCGGGCCTCCGGCCACGGAGTAACGCCCGACACCAGCCAGCGGCAGCATCATGACGGCGTTGCCCCTCGTGTGCTGAAGGCGCCGGCAGATGTCCTCCGCAACGCGAATGATTTCCTCGCGATTCAAGCGCGGCACAAAAATCACGGGGCTGTGAAAGACGTGTTGGTGATCTTTGTACTTGTCAGGGACCACGTTGGCGGACACGAACAGACCCAGGTGTTCCGCGCCGCCGGGACAAAGCACCTGCGGCAATCCCAGCGAGCCGGCGACTGTCAGCCGCTCCGGCCCGCCCGCCCGCAACCCGTCAAACACATCGTCGGCAATCTCGCCAAGGGCGTAGTCGAAGACCGCTCCGACGACGCCTTCCTTCATGAGTTGCTCCATCGCGCGGCCGCCGGCACCCGCAGCATGAAACACCACGACGTCGTACCCAGCGTTGCGGAGCAGCGAAACCGCCAGCGTGGCGCCCTCCGTCAGAACACCGAGATTGGTGACAGCGATGAGAGGCTTCCCAGCGGTCACGGGATCGACTGGCGCTTCAGAGCGGGCCATCCCGTAGGCCGCGGCCGCCGCGTTCGTCAGGATGTGGGCGGTGAAGCGGTTGACACCCATCAGGTCGCTGACCGAGAACAACATCGCGATGTCCTTGATCCCGACAAACGACGAGGTGTCGCCAGACGCCACTGTTGAGACCATTAGCTTCGGGAACCCGTACGGAAGCGCTTGCATCACGCTGGTGCACGACGAGGTGCCTTGGGTGCCACCCAGACCAAGCACCGCGTGCGCGGCACCGTCCCGGATCCACTCACGCAGAATCTTTATCGCGCCGGCAACCATCACGGGTGCCGCAGCCTGGCGGGTCGGCGCCTCCTGAAGTATCGACAACGGTGTGCCGCCGGCCGCGGCCACCTGGGCCCGGCTCACGTCCGCCGGAATCGGCGATGACCCGATAACACCCAGGTCGATGAGCAGGGCGGTTCCGCCCAGCGCCACAATCCGATCGCGAAGGAAGGCCGCCTCTTCGGCTTTGGTATCGAGCGTCGCAAGGATGACGACGGTGCGGCTCATCGGATGGACTCCGGAGCGTCTTTGAACGTGAGGCTCGAGAACTGGCGGGCGGCCGCCGACACCGCCCGCTCGATGGGCAGGCGTTCAGTGGATGAGCCCGTCCAAAATCCGTGGCCGGAGGTGTGGTCGAGCATGTACTGAACGTCTTCCGGTGTTTCCATGGCGGCCCCGTGCCCGACAAGAATGGTCGCGGGCGCAATCTGTCGAACGGCGGCAAAGACCGTCTCCGTGCGGCGGGCCGTGTCGGCAATGGTCTCGCCCGAGTCAAATCCCACGAGCCCGCCCCGCGTGGTGCCGGCATGGAAGCAGAAGATGTCCGGTCGGGCTTTTTCCACGATCTCCAGGCTGTCGTCCAGGTCGAACGCCAGCGCGACAGTGACCATGTCCATTTGAGCCGCCAGCGCAAGCATCTCGATCTCATGGGCGAACGTGATGCCGCTCCTGACCAGCACACGGTAGAGCGTGCTGTCCTTGTCCACGTAGCCGAGCGACGGTCCGATATTCGACACCGACACGACACCCATGTCCTTGAGACGCTGGAGCACGGTCCGCATGTCGCGGAGCGGGTCGTTGGCGTTGATGCAGGCGCACACGAACGCATCTCCCGACAGGGCCGGCAGGATGTCTTGTTCAGTGTAGTCGAGGGTCTGCTGATTCGAGTCGAGGATGGGCCACATCATGGCCATCGTGCCCATGCCGTTGGCCCGCAGACGCGCTCCGGAGAAGGTGTTGATGCAATCGACGCCCGCCTGCTCAAGCAACTTCGCGACTAGGCCGCTTCCAGCGCTGGCAATAAAAATTGGCGTGCGAGCCGCGACTTTCGCTCGTAGCTTGCCCATCACGGCGTCACGGGTTGTACGAGCGACGATCATGCCGGCCTCCGGGTGGTCATGCCGATACTCTATTACGCTCTCGATGCCTTTGTGACCGCGATTGAATTCTGCACGTAGCCCATGGAGGAGTTCTAATCTGGCGGATGGCCGTGGGGCGAAGCGAAGCGCTCGGCACCCTGCCCAGTTGTAGCTGGAGGCCGAGCGTCCGCGCGCGCCGTTCCAGAAACGGCAGATCAAATCCGTGGAGGTTGTGTTGCTCGATGACATCCGGGTCGGCCTCCTGAATTGCCGCCGCAAGCGTGCAGAGCAACACACCTTCCGACCTGTCATCGTCACCAGTGGCCTCAAGGCTGTGCACAGGGCCTTCCGGATCACGCAGGGCGATCAGGAAGACGCGGCTGTGTTTCGGGTCGAGACCGGTGGTTTCGATGTCGAACTGAAGGCGCCGCAAGTCCTCGAATACGAGACCGCCGAAATACGTCCGGTCGCTCGCCACGAGGTACTGCTCCTGAGGGGACAGGTTGAGCAGTGGTGTCTTGTCCAGATCACCCAGGTCACTGATGGCGCAGTCGAACCTGGCGGAGGCTGCAGCCAGAAGGGCACTGGTCAGCGTGCGGCCATCGTCCGCGCTGACGTGGAAGCGAAGTGCGCCATGGCCTTCGAGTTCGTGCCAGCGGACGTTGGCTTCCAGCAGGTGATCGAGGCTGTCCACCAGCACCCAGGGCCGGTAGCGGACCCGCTCACTGTGAAGGGCTCCGCGTACGCGCCGCCACGCACATGCGCGACCGCTGCCGTCGGCCCAAAGCGAGACGATGCCCGGCGTCTGGTCCCTGCTCCAGAGCCACTCGTCGTTCGCCGGGGCGATCGCCATGTTCAGGAAGGAGTCCTTCTCAAGCCCGAGTGGACGCCGTGCCTCAGCCGCCGAACGAGACCGTGAGCGCGGTGTAGCCGTCGGCGTTCGCGCCGGTGGCCGGGAACGTGACGGTGATCGCCCGATCGGCGTCGGCGCCAGGCGCGCGCAGACGGAATACATAACTTCGCCCCGCGATGCCCTCCATCGACACTGAATAACGCCCGTCCTCGGCAAGGCGTTCGCTCAGGATGCGGGGCGCCGAGGACCGTTGTCCGATGAGCGGCCGCATGACGGGCGGCACGATGCTCCAGCCGCCGGCATAGGACACTCCCAACTCGGCCTGGCCGGTGACCACGGCCTTGACGGTGGCATGGACATCGCCTTCGGTTGTCTGCGAAACCGCGCCGGGCCCGACAATGCGGGCGCCAAGTGGCAGTGCGGGCGAGAACACCACTTCGAGTGGCGTCGCGTCGCCGGTGTGCCGCACTGATGCGGTGATGCGGCCGGCCGTGCGCCGAATCGCGAACGACAATTCGCCGGTGCCGACCGGCACATGGTCTACGTCCATGGCGTCCCAGTCGGGAGGCAAGTGCGGCGCGATGGTGACGCGTCTGGCCGGGGCGTCTACGTCGATGCCCAGCAAGCCGCGGATGAGTGGGGTCAGCACCATCGACGTGGCGAAGAACTGCTGCGGCACGGCGGTGTCGAGAGGTTTGTACAACCGGCCGGAAAAGAGTTCAGGATTGCGCCCGAGCGACTGGTCGAAGGCCGTACGCGCGATGCTCTGCAGGGCAAACCATCCTGCCGGCGCGTTGTGGTACTTGTACTCGGCCAGCGCGACAAACCCGGTGACAAACGGCCACACCGCGCCGTTGTTGTAGTGCAGCGGATCGAAGAGCGCGTTGTCGGTACCAAGCGGCCGGGCGCCCCAGTCCGTCATAATCGTGGATGACGCCAACCGGGCGGCCATGTCCGCACCGCGCGCGGGGTCGAGCACGTCGAACGACATGGCGGTCGCTGGCCAGGAGGTGAGGGCAGGGTTGACCGTCCCGTTCTGCAGCAGCGCGAAGGCGTACTGTTTCAGGGTCGGGTTCCAGAGCTTCGACTCCATGGTCGCCAGCGCTCGTGTGCGAATGGCGAGCGCCCGTTCGGACAATGCCGGTTCACCCATCGCCACGGCCATGCGCGCGAAGCGATCGAGCGATGCCACCCACACGCCGCTGAGGTAGACGTCAGAGAGGATGCCGATCTGCAGATCGCCCACCTCAAGGGCTCCGGCGCCGGCTGACGGATTCTCCATGAGTCCGTCGCCATCCACGTCCGTCGCGCGCGACCAGTCGAATGCGCGCGTGAGGTTGGGCCACAGGCTGCGGACGAGGTCGTTGTCACCCGTCTGCCGCCAATACTCGCCGGCCGCCAGGATCCAGTACGGGGTCGTGTCGCCGTGATAGAAGGGATACGGATAGCTGAACCAGTCCACGCGCCCGGCGCCCTGGGAGATCTCGTGGGTGATCTTGCCGTCGGCCCGCTGATACTTCGCGAAAAACTGCAAGACGCCCTCGCGCACCAGCGCGGACTGTCCGACGGCATTCATGGCGAATGAGTTGATGGACGCATCGCCGCCAAAAAACCATCCGAAACCCGGCCGATCGCTGGCGCTCCCAGACAGTCCGTAGCCTGCCACCAGACCGCAGCCCAGGTCGGGGTTGCAGACCATGGATTCGTCCAGGTTCACCTTGGCGTATTCCACGGCGCGGTTAAGCAACGCATCTGGCGAACGCACAGAGAACATTCGCTCCCGCAGGCCATCAGCATGCGCGACGCGCTTCTTCCATTCCTGTTCGGCCGCGCCAGGCGCAATCAGCCGCCGATACAACGCCAATGCGGCATCGCGCGGCATCTGGCCACCGGCAATGACGATCGGAATGTAGGCCGCGTGCAGGTTGACGTTGCGCCCCGAAGGCTCGCCCAACCGGGGTGCGGTATAACGCTCGGTCGCGCCGCCGACACCAAGCACGAGTTGCGGTCGCTCAGCCGCGAGCATATGGGCCGGCACATCGGACGCCTGCGTCACGGCCGGTGAGCCCAGGAACGCGTTGACCTGGCTCTTGCCCTCGGAGAAAAGGAAGGCGCGCGCGTTCTGCTCCCAGACCAGGTACTGGCCACCAAGCCCGGCCGGCCACGCGTAATGAATGTCCGGCGTGAACTTGGCCACGATGTCGAGAGGGCGAATCGCGTCGACCTCGAGCAGCATAATCACCGCCGGCTCATGGAGGGGCACAAAGATGTGCTGCCGCACGGTGAACTGCTCGTGCGTGTATTCGATGGTGATGCCTTCGGGGCGGGTGACGACGGAGGTGGCGACCGAACGGCCGGAAATCGCGGCGGTGTACTTTGGAATGCGGAACGTGAGTTCGAAGTCGTGCAGCCACTTGATCGGCCACGACCAGAATTCGAGCAGTCCGTCTTCGGTGCCCATCGCGATAGCGCGGCGCCCGACGGCCGACATGAACATGCCCGGGCGCGCCGGTCCGCTCAGTGTCAACGGCGAATCGCCCAGCGAAAAAAACGGAATCGTCGTGGCGCCGTTGTCAAACACCGTGGCGGTGATCGCTGCCGGCGCACCGGGCGCGCGTGGCGGCGGATCCTGCGCGGTGACCGGCCGCAACAGCAGGGCCGCGCAGGTCAAGGCCGTGATCAATCCCGTGGAGCGAGCCGTGGTGCGAGAAAAGCCAAGTCCGGTCATGCCGCGATAGTAACCGCGTTAGCCCGCTCATCGCGCTCGACAGGCTCGCCGGAAAACCGGCCCTCCCCGACGCCGGGGTAAACGCCGAGGCCGCTCTGGTAGTATGCCGGGACCATGATCGAGCGTGTTTCCCGGGTTCCTGCTGCTGAACGTCTATTGCCAGCCCTGCTGGCGCTGTTTGTCGGGAGCGGATGCGCCGCTCTGATTTACGAAGTCGTCTGGTTCCAGATGCTTCAGCTGTCACTGGGCTCGTCGGCGGTCTCGTTGGGGGTGCTCCTGGGCACGTTCATGGGCGGCATGTGTCTGGGCAGCTGGCTGTTTCCCAAACATGTAGGCGCACAGAACCATCCGCTGCGGATCTACGCGTACCTCGAACTTGGGATTGGCGTCTGCGGCATTCTGGTGTTGCTGGTGGTGCCGCTGCTGGGTGGTGTCTACACGGCGATTGCCGGCACCGGCCAGTTCAGTGTCTTCATGCGCGGCCTTGTGGCCGCCGTCGTGTTACTGCCACCCACATTGATGATGGGTGCCACCCTGCCGGCAATTGCTCGCTGGGTGGAAACCACGCCGCGCGGCGTGGGCTGGCTCGGCTTCTTTTATGGCGGCAACATCGCCGGCGCCGTCGTCGGCTGCCTCCTGGCCGGTTTCTATTTGCTGCGCGTGTTTGACATGGCCACCGCGACGTTTGTGGCCGTCGCGCTCAATGTCATCGTGGGCCTGCTGGCGCTGGCCATTGCGAACCGGGCCCCGTACGAGGCGCCGGACCCGAACCGGGCCCAGGTTGGTCCCTCGCCAGGCTCGCGCGTGGTGTACTTCACCATCGCGCTGTCGGGCCTGACGGCGCTTGCGGCGCAGGTCATCTGGACGCGTGTCCTGTCGTTGCTGTTCGGCGCCACGGTCTATACCTTCTCCCTGATCCTGGCGGTGTTTCTGGTCGGTCTGGGGATCGGCAGCAGCCTGGGCGCCTCGATGGCGCGCAGCATGAAGAACCCGCGCGCAGCTCTGGGCTGGACACAGATGTTGCTCTGCGTGGCGCTGGCCTACGCGGCCTACATGACCAATGCCTCCATGCCGTTCTGGCCGATCAATCCGCAGATTACATCCGGCCAGCCGTTCATGAATTTCCAGCTCGACCTCATGCGGGCCACGTTCGTCATTTTGCCTGGCGCGATTCTCTGGGGCATGAGCTTCCCACTCGCGCTGGCCTCGGTGGCCAGCAAAGACCAGGATCCCGCGCGATTGGTTGGCGGCGTGTATGCCGCTAATACGGTTGGTGCCATCGTGGGCGCGCTGTTTGCCAGTCTGCTCGCCGTGGCGTGGATCGGATCCCAGCAGACGCAGATGGTGCTCATCGGTATTTCGGCCATTGCCGGGCTCATGATGCTGGCGTCAGCGGCCGACGATGCCGGCAAGGGCCGCACACAGCTGGCTACCATGATCCTCTTGATCCTGGTCACCGGCGGCGCGGGGCTGCTCGCGCGCTCGGTCCCCCCGATGCCCTGGCTGCTCGTGGCCTACGGCCGCTACGCCGCCACGTGGGTGGGACAAAACGAGATCATTTATATGGGTGAGGGCATGACCGCGTCGGTGGCCGTGTCGCGCACGCCCAATGGCGTATTGAACTACCACAACGCCGGCAAAGTGCAGGCGTCCAGTGAGCCGCAGGACATGCGTCTGCAGCGCCTGCTCGGCCACATGACTACGCTCATTCCCGAGAACCCAAAGTCGGTCCTGGTCATCGGATGCGGCGCGGGCGTCACGGCGGGTGCCGTCTCGATCGACCCCGTGCTGTCGGTTGTCACGATTGCCGAAATCGAACCCCTGGTGCCAGAGGTGGTCTCGAAATACTTCTCCGAGCACAACTTTGCCGTGGTGCAGAACCCGAAAGTGCGCGTGCACCTCGACGACGCCCGGCACTTCCTGCTGACGACCAAGGAGAAGTTTGACGCGGTCACGTCTGACCCGCTCGATCCCTGGGTCAAGGGTGCGGCCACGCTTTATACGCGCGAGTTCTTCGACGTGGTCAAGGAGCATCTCAATCCCGGCGGTGTTGTCACATTGTTCGTGCAGCTGTACGAGAGCTCCGATGCGGCGGTCAAGAGCGAGATCGCGACGTTCCTGGAGGCCTTCCCTGGCGGCGTCGTGTTCGCCAACACCATCAACGGCCAGGGATACGACCTGGTCCTGGTCGGCCAGCTCGACCCCAAGCCGATTGATGTCGATCGCGTGCAGGCGCGCCTGAGTGACCCGGCCAACGCGGCGATTGCGAAGTCGCTGTCCGAAATCGGCGTGTTCTCGGCCGTGGACCTGTTCAGCACCTACGCCGGCCGTAGGGATGACATGGGTGGATGGCTCGCGGGCGCTCAGATCAACCGCGACCGGAATCTCCGGCTCCAGTATCTGGCAGGGCTGGGTCTCAACCTCTACGAGGCTGCGTCGATCTACAGGAACATGTCGGCCGAGAGCCGGTATCCGGAAGGCCTGTTTACGGGATCGCCAGAGACGATTGAAGCCCTTCGGGCCGCCATCGCGAGGGCGCACGGCCATTAAGCATCTTGCGCCTTCGTGGTGGCATCTCGGCCGACATCCGTCATGCCTACCCGTCACCGACTGATCGTCGTGGCCTTGGGGCTCGGCCGCGCTTTACGGCATCGGGTGTTCGCGTTGAATCAGGCGCAGGCTGTGTCGAGCGCTACAAGTCCCACGGCGTCTCACTCGTCTTGTGCTGGCCATTAGCCCTCGGGTGCAGGTGGTCAGTGAGGCTGAGGTCGTCGAGTTTCTGCTCTGGCAGTTAAGGGCCACCTCACCGATGGCGGACGCGGCCGGCACGGCGTGGCGCGGCGCTGGCACCCTGCGCGTCGTCTGGCGCGAGCCCGCACTGACAGCCCGGACGAAGTTCCAGTCGCTTCACACGAGCCGCAGGTACGCCTCAGTAGCGCCAGGCCGTGACGTCGGCGCCCTTCGGTGCGTGTTTCACGATGTGAGTGACCATGCGTTGATGCAGGTCGGCGCCACGCGGGCCCCAGCAGTGTGGCGCCATCGGCTGGAAAACTACTTCGCCGGTGAAGGGTGGGTCCTTGGCGCGCTCCTTGAAGAACTCGTCGAGCATGCGCACACCCATGTTCAGGTAGTACGAGTCCATGTCGCCGATGTAGACGTGCAGCTTGTGTGACAGCTTCGGGCCCAGTGCGGTCCATTGCGTCTCGAGGATTTCCCGCAGGTCGTACTTCTTCCACGCCTGCGCCACGGTCTTGTTGATGATCCCCGTCTTCTTATCCCAGAGGCGCTGTGGGTAGCCGTCAGTGCCGACCGGCGAATAGGTGGCCTCCCAGATGTCCCACTGACCGCCGGAGCGCGACTTGTCGCCGGCGATGAGTTCGTACCAATTCTCGTCTTTCATCATCGAGACGATGTTGCCGTCGGGACGACGCTGGTTTGGGCGTTCGATGCGTGTCCAGTCGCGATCGAGCCAGTAGGCATTGGGGTCGTCGTAGATATTGACGATCTGGTGATAGCGGAAGTCCACGCCATCGGGGCACAGCGAGAACGTGCCGCCGTAAAAATCGGGATAAAACACCTGGAGGGCCAGCGCGATCCAGCCTCCAGTGGAGCCGCCGGTGAGGACGCGGGCCCAGGGTTCGCGGATCACGCGGAAGCGGGTTTCGATGGCCGGCACCAGTTCACTGAGGATTGCCGTGCCGAATGGTCCATTGTTTTCAGAGTCAACGGCATAGGAGTCGTCGTAGTAGGGCGACGGATGCTGCAGCGTGACGTAAATGACACGGGGCGTGCCGTCGGCGAGCCAGTACTTGCGGAAGGCTTCATCGCGATCGAAACCCGCGGGCGCGGCTGTGGAGAAGTGGCCGTGCTGAAAGACGATGGGGTACTTCACGTCCGGGTGTTTGTCGTAGTCTCGCGGAAGCAGCACCGTGGCTCCCAGGAAGATGGGATGGCCCCACCACTTCGTCAGGATGTCGCTCTGAATCTTGAAGCGTTTGACGTATTCGGTGTCGGCTGGAGGCGTGATCGGGGGGATGACCTTGTCGGCCACGAGTCGAATCGGGCGCCCTGCGGCGGGATTGACGGTGACTTTGACCGGGTCGCCGAAGAGGTTGCCCGGGGAGGTCCGCCAGTCCTGGCCCTCCCACTGGTCCATATGGAGCCAGACGGTGTGGCCGTCGGCTCTTGGGAACCGCGTGTGGACGTTGACGAAGGGTTGCACCCAGTAGTCGCCTGCGGGCAACTGTCCCAGGGTGGCCACTGGATGGCCCTCGACGGCCGGGCTGAACCGGATTTCGGCCCCCGGGGCGAGGCCGGTCACCGCCACAGAGAAGAGGGGGGGGCCGACCGGACCCGCCTGCCGCACCGGGGTTTGCCGGTCATTGACTCGGCTGATGGCCACGTAGACCATGCCGGTGACGGCCTCGGCCCTGGCGCTGGCGGCAAAAGACACGGTGAAGACAGGCTGAATGGCCTGATCGGCGCCCAGGTCCAGGGCCGGGGCGAGGGTCAGGGCGAACAGGGCGGCGAGGGCGAAGCGTCTGAGCATGGCGAATTTTAACCGTATGTTGCGTGTAGAAATCTGTTCTGCTAGACTCGTTAGGTTCTTCGGGCTGTAGGACACCCTATCTAGAGCCCGCATCAAGCCGAACGAACAAATCAGGCTTGGCTGTAACTGAGCGATTTGCCTGCCGCGTCATGCGCGGTCACTGCAGTCGCCACGCTGACACCAGCAATAGGGGGAATGTTTCAGGTGCCGAACCGGCGAGGTGACTCGTCGTTCCCAGGCCTGAGGCGACATGCATCGCCCGATGCTGGCGACGCCATTGGCGTTGCTGTCGGGCGACTCGCGTGGCCGACGTATTTGTGAGTGGGACAAGAAGGTTTCAGCTATGCCGACGATTAGCCAACTGGTTCGCAAGGGTCGAGACCGGGTGCTCTGGAAGACCAAGAGTCCCGCACTGCAGGGCAGCCCGCAAAAGCGCGGCGTGTGTGTGCGTGTGTTCACCCAGACTCCCAAGAAGCCGAATTCTGCGCTGCGGAAGGTTGCCCGCGTGCGCCTGACCAACGGCATTGAAGTGACCACCTACATCCCGGGCGTGGGGCAGAACCTGCAGGAGCACTCGCTGGTGCTCATCCGTGGCGGCCGCGTCAAGGACCTGCCTGGTGTGCGGTATCACGTCGTGCGCGGCACGCTCGACACGGTGGGTGTCGCAGGCCGTATGCAGGGGCGTTCGAAGTACGGGGCCAAGCGCCCCAAAAAAGCCTAGTAAAGCAGGCTAAGAGGACACCATGCCGCGTAGAAGAGAGATTGCCAAACGTGAAGTGCCCGCGGATCCGATTTACGCGAGCCCACTGGTCACCAAGTTCATCCGCACCATTATGGAAGATGGCAAGCGCAGCACGGCCGAGCGCATCATGTATGGTGCGCTCGACATCGTGAAGGAAAAGACGTCCGACGATCCTTTGAAGATCTTCAAAAAAGCCGTCGACAACGTGAAGCCCGCGCTCGAAGTGAAGTCACGGCGCGTCGGTGGTTCCAACTATCAGGTGCCGATCGAGGTGAATCCCACCCGTCGCTTGTCTCTGTCACTTCGCTGGTTGTCCGGCTTCGCAGCGGATCGCGGCGATGGCAAGACGATGCAGGAAAAGCTGGCGAATGAGTTCATGGATGCCGCCAATCTGCGTGGCGGCGCCGTCAAGAAGCGCGAAGACGTTCACCG
>SYFT01000048.1 GCA_005799825.1 Acidobacteriota bacterium
CACCCCAGATATTGACGTCGTCTTCCGTCATGGCGGCCACAAGCAGCGTGCCGGTCACGGCACGGCCCAGAGGCGTGGTGTTGAAGTACGGGACGCCGGCAGTGGTCACGTGAAAGGCGCCGCACTGCAGAGCGGCAATGCCCTCTGAGACGAGTTGGCGGCGGCAGTCCACCAGACGCGCCTTCTCGGCGCCGTACTCAAGCGCCTTGCGAGGAATCTCGTCGTAGTCCGTCTCATCGGGTTGCCCGAGGTTCGCGGTGTACGCGTACGGCACCGCGCCTTTGGCGCGCATCCAATGCAGGGCCGCGCTGGTATCGAGGCCGCCCGAGAATGCGATGCCGACGTTTTCACCAATGGGAAGCGATTGGAGGATGGTGTTCCTGCTCATGATTGCAATCTCCCGATTCTAGCGGAATGGCGACTGATTTGTTCCCCGAGTGAAATGGTCGTGGTTGGTGCGACCGCACGGTCTGCACGGGTTACCGCGTCGCGTCTACAGCGAGTCGCTCGTCGGTGACGAGGGCGCCGCGTGGTCGGGGCTGGCCACCATGGGCGCCATCGGCGGCGTCGTATTGTTCCTCAGCGCCATGGCGTTCGTCGTCGTCGTGGTGGTGGCGACGTGGATAGCCGGCCGCAAGATTGATGGGCCTGCCTTCGAATTCGCAGTGCCACTGGAACCAGTCACGTCTCCCGGCGTCTGGGACCGTCTCGGCATGTGGACTATCGTCGGCATCGTGTTCGTGATCCTGGCCTAGAGGTATCCGCTCGCGACGCTCATCATGACGCCACAATTCGGGTCACCGCCATTTCAGCCATTCGAGAAAAAGAGCCAAGAGTGGCGACACATTTCATGTCGTTTTTTCGATGGCGGCGCCCGCCGGTGCGGACCGACAATGTCGGACATGGACGCCACAGAGTTTCCCCTGCTTGATCTGCCGTTGCCATCGCGCCGCGAGATGGAGCGCGCCTTCCTTCACGGCGACGCCTCCTACGACGGCTTGTGTTACGCGGGCGTCCGTACCACCGGCATCTTCTGCCGCCCGTCGTGCTCGGCAAAGAAACCTCGAATTGAAAATATCGAATTCTTCGGCACGGTAAAGGCAGTGCTGTTTGCCGGGTATCGCGCGTGCCTGAAGTGTCGTCCGCTCGAGAGTGGAGAGAACCATCCATCGTGGCTGGCCGCGTTGATGGCGCGGATCGAATCCGACCGGGGCGAACGGATTCGTGAGGCGGACTTGAAGGTCATGGGGCTTGACCCGGCCCGGGTCCGCCGCTACTTCGCAACCCGGTACGGCCTGACGTTCCAGGCCTACTGCCGGGCGAGGAGGCTGGCCCAGGCGCTGGATTCGATTAAACACGGCGGCACCGTGGATGACGCGGTGTTTGACGCCGGATACGAATCACACTCGGGATTTCGCGATGCGTTCGCGAAGGCCTTCGGAGCCACGCCCGGCGATGCCACCCAGTCCGGTGTGGTGCATCTTGCCTGGGTCGACACGCCTCTGGGCCCGATGATTGCCGGCGCGTCTGACGCAGGTATCGTTCTTCTGGAGTTCACCGACCGACGTATGCTCGAGGCCCAATTGGCCACCGTCCGCCGCCGATTCGCGGCCGGGCTCGTGCCGTCCGAGCATCCGCACCTGACGCACCTGCGTACTGAACTGGCCGCGTACTTCGCCGGTGCCCTCGCAGTGTTCACGGTTCCGGTCGTAGCGCCCGGCACGCCGTTCGATGAACGCGTGTGGGCCGAGTTGCTGAAGATCCCGTGCGGCGAGACACGGTCCTACGAAGACGTCGCCGTCGCGCTGGGCAACAGGGCGGCCGTGCGCGCGGTGGGCAGGGCCAACGGACTCAACCGGATCGCCATCGTGAGTCCCTGCCACCGCGTGGTCAACAAGAGTGGCGAACTGGGCGGATACGGGGGCGGCCTGTGGCGCAAACGCCGACTGCTGCACCTCGAGCGCGCTGGTTTCAGGCCGTGGTGACGACGATGGCGGCTGCGGGCGTGCGGCCCGTGCGCCGGTAGGCGTGCGGACGCCCGGAGTCGAAGTACATCGAGTCACCCGCCTTGAGCTCGTGGTCAACGCCCTCGTAGGTCACGGCCACCTGCCCCTGCAATACGTAGAGCACCTCCGCGCCCGAATGCGAATGTGGCGGCACTGAGCCGGCTTCGACCGGTTCAAACTCCACGTAGAACGCGTTCATCTTCCGTTCGGGCGCCGGATAGTCGAGGCACTCGAACGAATACGACGACCGCCCTTCGGGGTGTTCGGGAAACCGGACGCGCTCGGTCTTCCGCACGACCGCGACGGTAGGCTTGTGGCGCGCCTCGTTGAAGAAGTACTCGAGCCCCACGCCGAAGACCAACGAGATCCGCAGAAGGGTCGGCAGCGTGGGGAACAACCGCCCACGCTCAATCTTGGAGAGCAGGGCGGCTGACAGTGCCGTGTGTTTGCCCAGCTCAACCAGGCCCATCTTCTTCTTCAGGCGAAGAACCCGCAGTTTTGGGCCGATCTCGTAGCGTTCCAGCCCTTCCGTCAGTGTTGGCGACAGCATCGCGATACCTCGTTTTCGCTATAGTTACAAAAAGTGTCGTTGCTTTCCCTGTATTCACTCAACCTCATTCAGGGTTAGGCCATTTCGTTTAATTCAAACGTATTTAACCACGATGAAAGCGCTGTGACTGCAAATCGCCGTCACATTAACCATCAAGAACAGGAAACATCATGAAGACACAGTTCGTTAGGTTGGCAGTGGCTGCGGTCGCGGCAGTGGCGTTGGTGGCGGGTTCCACGGTCGCGAAGGCACAGCAGCCCAAGGACATCGTGGATACCGCGGTGGCGGCAGGTTCGTTCAAGACGTTGGCAGCGGCTCTTCAGGCGGCGGGCCTGATCGAGACCCTGAAGGGCAAGGGACCGTTCACCGTGTTCGCACCGACCGATGCCGCGTTTGCGAAGCTGCCGAAGGGCACGGTTGAGGACCTCCTCAAGCCCGAGAACAAGGCGAAGTTGATTGCGATTCTCACCTATCACGTGGTGCCGGGCTCGGTCATGGCCGCGCAGGTCGTCACGATGAATGGCAAAGAGGCCAAGACGGTCAATGGCCAGTCGGTAAAGATTGCAGTCATGGGCGGCGCCGTGACCATTGATGGCGCGACCGTCGTGACCACCGACATCAAGGCGTCCAATGGCGTCATTCATGTGATCGACTCAGTTCTCCTTCCGAAGTAGGGAACTCAAGCGGGCGGGGTCACTCCCGCCCGCTTTCTTTTTTGTCGGGGTATCATCGGGCCGGAGGCGCCCGTGATATCCCGAATTTTCGTTATCATCCTCGCGCTGGGCGCAGCGGCGTATCGGTTCAGCACGGGCGCAGTGCTTGAGTCGATTGGCCTCGCAGGGCTGGCATCAGGGCTGCTCTTCCTCCGCGCTGCAGAACGCCGTCCCCCACTCCGCCGGTACGCGTATCTCAGTTTCCTTGTGACGGCGTGCATCATCGGCTACGTCATGTTTAGAAACTCGCGCTGATGGCCACCGGGACAGCCGGAAGGGTGACCTACGGCCGCGGGTGGGCGGCCGCCGCGCTCGCCGCGTGCCTGCTGAATCCCGCAATTGCATCAGCCCAACACGACCACGCGACGCCGGTGGCCTCCGGACGTTGGACGTGGTCGGCCCAGGGCCACGCGTTCCTGAACCTCAACCTGCAGGACCGCAAGTTCCGCGACTTCACCCAACTAGAATCGCAGAACTGGGGCATGGCCTCAGCGACTCGCCAGTCGGGGCGCTCGCGGCTGACCTTCCACACCATGTTGTCCGCCGAGCCCTGGACCTTGCGGCGGCTTGGTTCCGCACAGGTCCTCCAGGTGGGCGAAACGCTGGACGGCGGCCCGTTGCTTGACTACCAGCATCCGCACGATCTGGTGATGGCCCTCGAGGGGCGACTGGATTGGGCGACCACCGAACGGACGACGCTGTTTCTGACGGGTGGTCCCGTCGGCGCGATAGCGCTGGGTCCTTCCGCCTTCATGCATCGGGCCTCTTCGGGGCCGAACCCGACCGCACCGCTGTCGCATCACATGCTTGATTCCGCCCACATCACGCACGGCGTCATCAGCGCCGGCGTCCGGCGATCGCAGTGGACGGTGGACGCGTCCGTGTTCCACGGTCGCGAGCCTGATGAAGATCGACTACGCCTCGATCTGGGGCCGCTGGATTCGATCTCCGGCCGACTGGCGTGGCAGCGAGGCGCCTGGCGTGCCCAGGTCTCTGGCGCCGCTGTCAATGATCCCGAAGTGATTGAACCGGGAGACGTCGTGAGAGCAACTGCATCGCTTGAGTACGATCGCGCCCACCCCGATGGGCGACGTACCGCGTGGCTTGGCGCGTGGGGTCGGAACGACCGCAGCGACCACGCCGAGACAGGTTGGTTGCTCGAGGGCCGACGTGACGTCACTCTGCGCGACACGGTGTACGGCCGAACCGAGGTCGTGGACCGGCTCATCCTGGTCGACTTCGATTACGCCCGGGACACAGGCCTGGAGCGCCACCTCCCCTCGTCAGTCGCGGCTTTGACTGTTGGATACGAACGGAGTCTTGTGAGGCGGAAGCGGGCCAACCTCGCGGCGGGTGCGGACGTGACGCTGCACCACGTCTCGCGCAATCTCCGTGACAGCTACGGCCGTCCCGTCTCATGGCACCTCTACCTCCGCGCCTCCGCACGAAATTAATTCAATCTATGTATTGACATTTGTAGATGCCAGTTGTATTCTCCTCCTGCTCGCCCATGTGGTGAGCCTTTATCGCGAGTGGTTGAGGGATCAGGCCCGACGACACCACAGCAACCAGGCGCCAGCGCCCAGGTGCTAATTCCTGCCCGAAACCGGGGGAGATAAAACGAGGCCGCTCGCGTCCGCGTCGGCAGTCACGCTCGTTCCCAGGTTGGTTGAAGAGACTTCAGAGGGGAAAGGTGTGTCTGTGAGTGTGTTGAATAGCGTTGCCGTGAGGGAAGTGCGAATCGGCTTGTTGGGGTGCGGGGGCGTGGGGCAGGCCATTGTGCAGGCGCTGACGACATCAGACGACCGGTTGGCGGAAGCGGGCCTGTCGCTCACGTGTGTGGCTGCGCTTGTGCGCGACCCCAGTGGCCCGAGGGCTGTGTCAGACGTACCGCTGACGAACGACCCGGACGCGTGGAGTCGGTACGAGTGCGACGTCGTCGTGGAGGTGCTCGGCGGCATCGAACCAGCGCGCACTCTCGTGGCCCGCACTTTGTCTGCGGGCATTCCCGTCGTCACCGCGAACAAGTCGTTAATGGCCGCTCACGGTGTGGAACTGCAAGCCCTGGCGGCCGCACACGGCACATCGCTCTACTTCGAGGCATCGGTGCTGGCGGGTGTGCCGTGCGTGAACACTCTTGCTCGTCGGCCGCTCGCTTCGGGTAGAGGAGCCTGGGCGGGTATCGTCAACGGGACCTCTCACTTCATCCTGTCGGAGATGACGCGGGGTCGTTCGTTTGACGGCGCTCTTGCGGAGGCCGTGGCGCGCGGCTATGCGGAGCCCTCGAGTGACGCGGATGTCAGCGGTCGGGATGCCGCCGAAAAACTCACGATCCTGCTGCACCTGGCCGGTCACACCGATGTGGCGACAGCCGATCTCCCCAGACGAGGAATCGAAGGTCTGGAGACCTGGCACCTCGAGTTCGCGCGTCGTCTCGGCGGAGTGATCAAGCCCGTCGCGCTGGCCGACACCGGCCATGACGCCGGGTGTTGGGTTGGGCCGGCCTTCGTGCCCGCGTCACATCCGTTTGCGCAGGTGGAGGGTGTGACGAACATCCTGTCAATCGGTCGCGGCGCATCGGCCGTGTTGTTTTCCGGACCTGGCGCGGGCGCAGACGTCACCGCGCTCACGGTGCTCGATGACGTCGTTGAAGCCATGGCTGGACGTGGCCCAGTGAACCAGCTCGCGCCGGAGGTCCTGGTGCCGGCGGCGCATCGCCTGCGTGAACCGCGCACCGGCGCGTGGTGTCTGGCACTCGACTGCGTCACCTCAAACGCCGGTGAACTAGCCGAGTTCCTGGCCGCGAATCACTTGCCGGCGATTGCGCTGGCCAGTGAAGGCAGCCGGCACGCCGTGTTGACGGCGACAGCGACGTATGCGGCGCTCATCGCGGCCGTTGACGCGATTGAGGCTTCCGGCGTGCGCGTGACGTGGTGGCCCGTGGTGGAGGTGGCCCATGGCTGATGTCGCCGTATTGAAGCTGGGCGGATCCGTCCTGAACGGTGCCGACTCCTACAAGCGCGCCGCGTTATTCCTGCGGGACGAGGTCGCCCGCACCCACGCGCGCCTCGTTGCCGTGGTCTCCGCCGAGTTCGGTCACACCGACGTGTTGTGGCGCGAGGCGCAATCGGTGACCGACCACGTGGATGACGATGCGCGGGACCTGTTGTGGTCGACAGGCGAACTGCGGTCTGTGGCGCTGTTGACGCTGGCCCTGAGGGCCACGGGACTATCGGCCACCGGGCTGAACGTGCATGAAACCGGCCTGCGCGTGGAAGAACGCGCGTCGGCCGGCGTGGACGCCTTGGTGCTCAATCCACTGCCGTTGCGCGCGGCGCTTGGACGCCACGATGTCGTGGTGGTGCCTGGGTTTCTTGCCACGTGCCGGCAGCAGGTGGTGACGCTCGGGCGCGGCGGATCCGACTGGTCGGCGGTCGCGCTGGCCGCCGCCCTTCGGGCTTCACGCTGCGAACTTATCAAGGACGTGCCCGGATATTTCACCGCCGATCCGCAGACCACGCCGGGTGCGGCGTTGATTGACGCACTCGACTACACCACAGCCCTCGAGATGGCCGATGCCGGTTGTCCCCTCGTTCAGCGGCAGGCCATCGATCACGCCCGCCGCTCCCACTTGCCGCTCATCGTCCGAAGCTTCGACAGCCTCGGGACGTGGGTGGCGTAAGGCAATCAAGAAAAAGACGTCGGGTGTCTTTTTGAAAAGTGTCCGTTTCTGCAAAAAGACACCCGACGTCTTTTTCTTGAGGAGTCAGACAGATGGAATTTGGCACACGCACCATTCATGCAGGACAGCCGTCAGAACCGAACACCGGGGCCATCGTGGCGCCGCTGTTCCAGACGACCACGTATCAGCAATTTGGGCCCGGCGAACATCACGGGTTTGACTACACGCGCACATCGAATCCCACACGGCAGCGGCTTGAGGGAGTGCTGGCTGATCTTGAAGGGGGCAGGTATTGCGCCGTGTTCGGGTCGGGACTTGCGGCCGAGAATGCCATCCTGCAGGCGTACCTGAAGCCGGGCGACACGATCGTCGTGCCGGTGGATGTGTATGGGGGCACGTTCAGGCTGCTCGACAAGGTCTTCGAACCGCTCGGCGCGGTGGTACGCCGGGTGGACTTCAGCGACCTCGCCGCGCTCGAGCGTGCTGTTGCCTCGCGGCCGAAGATTGTGTGGCTCGAGTCTCCCACCAATCCGCGCCTCCTTGTCTACGACATCGCGGCGGTGTCGCGCATTGCTCATACGGCAGGAGCGATTGTCGTGGTGGACAACACGTTTGCCACGCCGTACTTCCAGCAACCTCTGTCGCTCGGCGCCGACCTCGTCATCCAGAGCGTGACGAAATACCTGGCTGGCCACCTGGACGTGATCCAGGGCGCGGTGATTGCGAAGGACGCTGGCGTCTTCGAGCCTGTGAAGTTCCTGCAGAACGCACTCGGCGGAGTGCCGAGTCCATTCGACTGCTGGCTCACGCTGCGGGGCGTCAAGACGCTGGAGTTGCGCATGGAGCGTCACGCGCAAAACGCGGCAGCCATCGCCGAGTTGCTGGCTACGCACCCGAAGGTCACGCGAGTCTACTATCCGGGGCTGCCGAGTCATCCTGGGCATGAGATCGCGAAACGGCAGATGACCGGCTTTGGCGGCATGGTGTCGTTCGAACTGGAGGGCACCGTGGAGGACGCGTCGGCGTTTGTGTCGTCGCTCACGTACTTCGCGCTGGGTGAGAGCCTTGGCGGTGTGCGTTCCCTAGTGTGCCTGCCTTGCAAGATGACGCACGCGTCGATTCCGGCTGAGACACGTGCCGAACTGGGTCTCTCAGACACGCTAATTCGCCTCTCGCTTGGCGTCGAACACCCCAGGGACCTGGTGGCCGACCTGAAGTCGAAGCTCGACGCACTCGTCGAGGTCGCCGAGTTGGCCACGGTGCGGTGACCCCGGGACCCCGGGACCCCTGGACCCCTAGACCCCGAGTTGGTGTCCAATACCGCATGCGCAGGGTCGGCGTCCTATTGCTGCTGGTGTCGGCGGGGTGCGCGTCGGCGCCTATCAAGAAGGCTGATGAGCTGAGCCTGATTCAGGCTCAATCGCGCGTGCTTGAGGGCTGCTATCGGTGCCTGATTGAGGCTCGAGATGTATTCGAGCGCATCGCCGTAGGCAGGGCGCGGCCCCTGGTCGTTGCCAGACTGTTTGAGACCTATGTCTTAATCGGCCTGCGCGAACGGGAGCTGGCCCTCGACAGCCGCGAGGCCTTCGGCAAGGCGCGCGCACTCGCTGCTGAGCTGCCACCGACCTACGTGGGTGTGCCCTACGTGGACCTGGCGGAAATGATCCCGCCGGACATGGGCGGCACACCCCGGGCCGAGCTGACGCCGTTCACGCGACGTGCCCCGTCATCTGCCCGGCTGACCGAGCTCAAGAAGGAGTTGGTATCCGGCGAGGCCAGCCCGCCGTTTCGCGCGTACCTGTCGGCGAGTGTCGACTGTCTGGCGAACGCCGCGAACCGCCGCGGCGCGGTGAGTGATGCAGTTCCAGTTCCCGTGGGCACTCCGCCACTTGTGAAGTACCGCATGGGCACTTGCCCCGTTCCCCGGAGCGCAGTAATCGAAGAGTTACTGTTGGAAACGCCGTCGTTCGTCGAGGCGGGTCTTTTCATCGGGCGGCAGCGCCCACAGATCATCACGGCTGCCTGGGTGAAGCGGTCGCGCGAAGTGCTGGCCAACGCCTACGCCGAGTTCTCGCGCTCGCCGTCGGTTACGTACGCGATGGGAGCAGCAAGCCAGGTCCTCGGAGACTGCACCAAGGCGGTCCGAGTTTATGAAGACACGATCGCGTTAAACGACCGGCATGAGGACGCCGCGATGCAGCGCGTGGTGTGCCTGGGACACGTGGGCCAGTTCGTGCCGGCGATAGAAGGGGCGACGCGGATCATCGACCGCGGCTTCGACAACATCGCCGACGGGTATTACTGGCGCGCCTGGAATCGCCATCGGCGCGTCGAGCTCCGCGAGGCCCGCGCTGATATCGAGATGGCGCGATCGATGATGGTCAACGTGCAGGTACTGACGCTGGGCGGCGTGATCAAGTACGACCAGGACGATCTGGTGCCGGCCGAACGTGACCTGAACGAAGCGCTTCGCATGGACGCGGCGCAGTGCATCGCGCACTGGTATCTGGAGCTCGTCACGTTCAAGAGAGAAGCGTGGCTTGATGCGGCCACCCGATTCGGAATGGCCTCGTCGTGTTACGAGAGCTCGGCGAACGACAACGTGCGCAGGCTCGACGTCATGCGAAAGTCGGACTTCGACGAAGGGTTCAAGGCCAGCCAGATCGCCGGGTTCGAGGCCGTCATCAAGGAGGACCGCGACCAGCAGTGGGCGGCGATTCTCAATGCGGCCAACGGGTTCGCCCGTGCCGGGCAGTCCGAAACGGCCCTCAAGTGGATCGACAAGATTCCCGGCGATGCCGTGGTGGCCTCAAAAGCCGCCGAGCTCCGAAAACGCATCACTGGGAAGTTTTGACGACGCAACAGCTACAATAAAGCTCTATGCTGAATCCCGGCCTGTACGCGAAGTTTGAGACCACCCTCGGCAATTTCACCGTTGAGCTCTTTGAAGACAAGGTTCCGAACACGGTCGGCATCTTTGCCGGACTGATCCAGGGCACCAAAGAGTGGAAGCACCCCAAGACAGGGGAGACGCACAAGGACAAGCCGTACTACGACGGCATTGTCTTTCACCGCGTCATTGAAGGCTTCATGATCCAGGGCGGTGACCCGTTAGGCATGGGCCACGGGGGCCCCGGCTTCCAGTTTGCCGACGAGTTCCACCCCGACCTCCGCCACGATCAGGCAGGCGTGCTCTCGATGGCCAACGCTGGCCCCAACACCAACGGCAGCCAGTTCTTCATCACGCTTGCGGCAACGCCACATCTGGACCGGCGCCACTCGGTGTTTGGCAAGGTTGTTGAAGGCCTCGACGTGATTCATGCGATCGGCCGCACAGCCACCGACGGCCAGGACAGGCCGAAGACGCCGATCGTCATGAATAAAGTGTCGATTACTCGGACGGGCTCCTAAAGCCTTGTCCGTTTCCGTGTAGGCCTCGGCCTTCTCACCCAGGCCGCGCTAGGTCAGCGTCGGGTGCCGGTCCTTCCACTCCGTCGCCTGTTCATATGCGTGCGCGATGCGGCAAATGGTGGCTTCGTCGTAGAGCCGGCCGGTCACCATCAGCGGCTGCGGCAGGTTGTTGGCAAAGCCGCACTTGAGCGCGATTGCCGGATGGCCGGTCAGGTTCGTGGCCGCCAGCCCCGCGTTGTTTGATGAGATGAACGCGTCGTACTTGTTCATGAACGTGTCCCACTCACGCATTAGGAGCGTACGGATCCGCTGCGCGCGCAGGTACTCTACGGCCGGCACGAAACGCGCGGAACGGAATGTCGCGCCCCACGTGCTGTTGCTTGCCGTCATCAGGTCGGTGCCGCGAGACCTGGTCAGGTCGTCAAAGGCTGCGGCGGCTTCCACGCTCAGCACAAAGCCCAGTGCGTTCGCGGGATAGTCGGGCAGATCCACAGGCTCCAGTGTGGCTCCCAGTTTCTGAAGCGCAGCCATGGCGTCCTGCAGGTTCTTCAGCCGTTCCGCAGTCGTGGCCTGCTGCTGGGCCGCATTGGCGCCACTCCCCCGGCCAGCGCCACCACCGACGGCGGCGCCGCGCCCGGCAGCCGCAGCCTCGAAATCGCTACGCACATAGCCGATGCGATATCCCGCCAGCGGTGCGTCCGCATTCCAAGTGAACGCGGCGTCCGCCACGCTCTCATCCCGGCCATCGGGACCGTAGATGGCATTGAGCACTAGTACGCAGTCTTCCACGCTCCGGCACATCGGCCCGATCTTGTCCATCGTCCACGACAACTCCATCGCGCCGTAACGGCTAACGCGACCGTACGTCGGCCGCAGGCCCACGACCCCGTTGACCGCCGTCGGCGAGATGATCGAGCCGCGCGTTTCGGTGCCGATGGAGAACCCGACGCAGCCGGCCGCGGTGGCAGAGCCGGGCCCGGCCGACGAACCACTGGCCCCGCCCTGCGGATTCCAAGGATTGCGCGTGCGGCCACCAAACCATTGATCGCCCTGCGCCAGCGCGCCCATCGTGAGTTTTGCCACGAGCACCGCACCCGCGTCACGCAGGCGCTCCACCACGGTGGCGTCATAGTCGGGCACCTGATTCATGTAGGGTTCGGCACCAAAGGTGGTGGCGATGCCCCTGGTGGCCAACAGGTCCTTCGCTCCCCATGGAATGCCGTGCAGCGGGCCTTTGTACTTGCCCGACGCAATAGCCTTGTCCGCCTCGGTCGCCTGCTGCAGAGCCAGCTCTTCGGTGATCGTGACGGCAAAAAGAAGAGTGGGCTGGTATCGCTTCAGCCGCGCCAGATACATCTGTGTCAACTCCGTGGATGACACAAGTTTCCGTTCGAGTAACGCGGCGAGTTTTGTGACCGGCCAAAAGGCGACATCCTCAAGGTTGGTCGGTCGCTTGATCGACCCCACCGGCGGCCTGCCGTAACGGAGGACGCGGCCCGGTGTCGCCGGACCCTTGGGCTTGTCGCCAGGCAGATGCGGCCGGAAGGTCAGCGCCACTTCCGTGTCGTGCGGAATCTCGATCTGCCGCAACTGCTGATAGGTGGAGAGGTTGGCGTTCAGTCCGCGCGCGATCGCTTCCTCTTCAGCGGTGTGGAAGTCGAGTCCGGTGATACTCTCCGCGCAATCCACCGTCTCGCGCGAGATCGGTCCCACTGCGGCCTGTTGCGCGAGCGTCTTTGTCGCCACCGCGCCAGCCACGGCTACCGGAACCGCCTTCAGGAATGCGCGCCGAGTCCTGGTCTCGCTCATTTCTTCTCTTTCAGTCCAGTAGGGAGGGCCACATCCGCCTCCGTTGCGGTGGCGTCGACTGAGAGGGTTTCGCTCGTGGACGTAAAGAGCAGGCTGCGTTGCGCGGGCTTCTTGTTACCCATCATCCGTCGGGCCAGCGCCCCGCTCAGTCCGCCGCCGCTGGCGGGCGCGGCCGACGCCTGAGCCATCGCCTCCGCGCTCTTGACCGTTTCGGTTTTCTGCACGATGAGCAGCGGCGTGCCATCGAGCTTCTTCATCTGCGCCTCGGTCTGCGCCATGATCTTCTGAAGACTCGGATACATCGCGGCCAGGCCGGCGAACTGCTGGGCCATCGCCCCCAGGCTGTCGCCATAGACAGCCTTGATGAACCTCAGGTCGAACTGCGCCACTTCGTTCAACGCGGCAATGCGCGGACCCACCCAGGTCTCATTGGTCATCACCATGCCGCCGCCTTCATCCAGGGTCTTCCCCTTCTCATGGGCCGTGATGCTGACGATCACCTGCTTGGCCGGATGACCCGCAATGGTGCGGGTTTCGCCGGTGGCTTTCACGTCGAAACTGACCTCCACCTCTTTTCCAGACTGCCCGAGTTCGTCGCGATTTTCGGCGGGCATGTCCTTGGCGGCTGTTTCGGCGTCGGCCTGCGCCTTCTTGATCTGCGCGCGCAGCTGGTCGAACGTCATCACCCGATATTCTTTTTTCTTGAAGTCGATGTCGTAGATCTTCTCTTCCGTGAGGTCCACAATCTGTCCGGTCTGATCGCCCATCGTGGCCTTGCGGTTGCCCTTCACCGCCACGGTGGACGTGAGGCCGTCCTTCGCGGCAGCATCGCCGGCCATGCCCATCACCCGGCCCAGCATGCCCTCGAACTTCAGCACCGTCTTCTCGCGCTTCGTGACGTCGGCGTGAAGCGTCGGTACGAGCGTGGCGCCCGCAAGCAGGCCCAGGGCAACAAACGCACAACTCAAGGTCTTTCGTGACATGACAGTTTTCCCCAACACGAATTGAAGAAGGTATTCTAGTGCAGCGGAGGTCGAATGAGACAAGTGGTCATGGTGGCGGTCGGGCTCGCGATGCTGGCAGGGCAGGGAGCACAGACGATGGAACAGCGCCGGGCGATTACGGCTGGAGCCCCTCCGATCGGACCCTACAGTCCGGCGGTGGTCGCAGGTGGCCTGGTCTATGTCTCGGGCCTGCTCGGCACAGGCGCCGATGGCCAGATGGTCGGTCCGGACGTGGCGTCACAAACGCGCCGCATCCTCGACAGGATGACCGAAATCCTCGCGGCCGCCGGCTCATCCCTTGGTCAGACCGTCAGCGTCTCGGTTTTCCTGAAGAGCCCAGGCGACTTCGAGGCGCTCAACGCGACCTATCGCGAATACTTCCGCGAGAGCCCACCGGTCCGGACCACGGTCGTGGCCGACCTCCTTAACGGCGCCCTGGTGGAGATTGCAGCGATCGCGGTCCCAAAAGGGGCCACCCGTGAGGTGCTCCATCCGGCAGGCTGGGTCAAATCTCCCCGGCCGTATTCCTACATCATTCGCACCGATGACCTGGTCTTCCTCTCAGGACTCGTTTCGCGCCGGGGCGTTGATGACGCGCTGGTGCCCGGGTCCGTGGACATTCAGACGACGACGATTCTTGATAACGCAGCCACGCTGCTCAAGACCGCCGGCGTTGGGCTTGAGGATGTGGTGCAGTCACGGGTGTTCATCACCGACGAGGCACTGTTTGCTCCCATGAACGACGCCTATCGACCCTACTTCCCCAAGGCCCCTCCGGCGCGGGCCACCGCCGTGGCGCGACTCATGGGCAGCGACTTCCTCGTGGAGGTGACACTGGTCGCCACCCGAGGCGAAAAGGAAGTGCTGGGCGCCGCCGCGACAGGCGCGCCGCTGTCTACCGCCGTGCGCGCGGGTACCCGAGTGTTCCTCTCGGGGGTGCTGGGCAACACCGCCACGAATGTGGGGGACCCGGTTGCTCAGACGCGCGAGGTCATGAGCCGAATTGACCGAACGCTGACGTCTGCGGGCATGTCGTTTGCCAACGTCGCCGACAGCACCGTGTATCTGACCGACCTCACGCAGTTTGCGGCGATGAACGGTGTCTATCGCGAGTTCTTCCCGAGCGCCCCTCCCGCAAGGGCCACCGTGGGGACACGGCTGGTCAGCCGCAATGCGGTGGTGGAAATCATGATGACCGCCGTGCGGTGATGCCCGTCCTGCTGTCCGAGGCCTCGCGCGTCGAGGTCCGATCGATGACGACGCTGGCGCTGCCCGTCGTGCTGGCGGAAATGGGCTGGTTCACCATGAGCCTGGTGGACACCGTCATGGTGGGTCCCCTCGGGCCGGCGGCCATCGGCGCCGTCGGCACCGGCAGCATCCTGTTCATGACGCTGATGGTGTTCGGGTTTGGCACCCTGCTGGCGCTCGACACGTTTGTCTCTCAAAGTTTTGGCGCCGGCCGTATCGATGAGTGCCATCGCTGGTTGTTCGCAGGCGTACAACTGGCCGCGCTCCTGTCAGTGCTCCTGATGGGCGCGTCCGTCGCTGGCCTGGCGCTGTTGCCGGCGGTCGGCTTTCACCCCGAATTGATGGGCGAACTCGCGTCCTACATGACGCACCTCGTATGGTCGGGACCGCCGCTGCTTGCGTACGTCGTCTTCCGGCGATACCTGCAGGCGATGAACCTGGTGCGACCCATCATGGTCGCGTTGGTCGCTGCCAACGTTATGAATGCGTTCGTCAACTGGGTGCTCATTTTCGGCAACATGGGGGTGCCGGCCATGGGTGTGGCCGGCGCCGCGTACGCGACTGTCGCGTCCCGCGTGGTATTGGCGGTGAGTCTGCTGGGCATCATTCTGTACAACGAGCGCGATACTCCATCCGGCTTGCATGACGTGCCGTTCCGCTGGGAGGGGAGCCGCGTGTGGCGGTTGTTTCAGCTGGGTTGGCCGGCGGCGATGCAAATTACGCTCGAAGTGGGAGTGTTTGCCGCCGCGTCGGCGCTCGCGGCGCGGATTGGGCCCCTCGCGTCTGCCGCCAATCAGGTGGTGCTCAATATCGCCGGGTTCATTTTCATGATTCCGTACGGGATCGGATCGGCGGCGGCCGTCCGGGTGGGCCAGGCGGTGGGGCGTCGCGATGCGCCAGGCGTTCGACGCGCCGGTTGGGCTGCGCTGGGCCTGGCGTCGGTGGTCATGAGCCTTGCAGCCGTGCTCTTTGTCACGGCTCCTGCCGCTCTGATCGGTGTGTATTCCACCGACGCCACCGTTATCAAAGTCGGCATCGTGCTGCTGTTCATCTGCTCGGTGTTCCAGTTATTCGACGGGCTCCAGACCGTGGCGACGGGGGCCCTGCGGGGCCTGGGCGACACTCGAACGCCAATGATATTGAACCTGTTTGGGCATTGGGCGATCGGGCTACCCATTGGCTACGTGCTGTGTTTCAATTGCGGGTGGGGCGTGGCGGGCCTGTGGGCCGGGTTGTCGGTGGGACTCATTCTCATCGGTGGGTTGCTGTTGATGGTCTGGCATGTCAAGAGTCGCGCGACTGTGTTCGTGGAGGAATGGAGATGACGACAGTCGACAAGACGCTGGAGGAGTTGCGATACCCCACAGGCAAGTGGGTGAAGGTGCCGAACGCTGACGCCGCCACGCGGGAGGCGATGATCGCGGCTGTGGCCGGTGTGCCGGAAGCGTTGGCGATTGCACTGACTGGGCTCACAGAGGCACAACGGGACACGCCCTATCGGCCCGGTGGATGGAGTCCGCGCCAGATCGTGCACCATCTGGCCGACAGCCACATGAACGCGTTCATTCGCCTCAAGTTGGGGATCACGGAAGACAACCCGACGATCAAGCCCTACAAAGAACAGACCTGGGCGGAAACGCCGGATTGTCGTGAGGCGCCAGTCGCGCTCTCAATGTCGATTATTGAAGGTCTGCACGCCCGTTGGGCGCATCTGCTGCGATCCCTCGACGCCTCCGCGTTCGATCGGACGATTCGGCACCCCGAGCGCGGCCCAATGACCTTGTGCGACTTGCTCGGGTTGTACGCCTGGCACGGCACTCACCACACCGTGCAGATCCTGAACATGCGCGACCGGATGGGCTGGTAGCTAACGCGAAATCGCCGGGATGCCGGCCGTGATCCACGTCGGCGCAGGTTCGCCCTTGAGATAGTGTGCGAACCAGGCGCCGATGCGGCGATGGTAGTCAATCTGGTTCTTCTTCACGCGCAGGCCGTGGTCTTCGTTGTTATAGACCAGCATGACCACGTTCTTCTTCGCCCGCCGGGCAATGTTGTAGAGCTCCACCGACTGGTGCCAGTACACAGTGCCGTCGTTGTCGCCGGTCATCAACAACAGCGGCGTCGTCATTGTGGAGATGCCGAAGACGGCTGAGTTCCTGATGTAAGCCTGCAGGTCTTCGTAGAGCGGCACCACCATGCGCTGCTGGCCGGTCTCGATGTGGTCGGTCTCGGCGATACCCGAACTCCAGTGGCCGTTGCCGTAGTTGCTGATGAGGTTCGAGATGCCGGCGCCAGATACGGCCGAGGCAAAGACCTTGGAGTGGGTCGCGAGATACATCGCGTCGAAGCCGCCCCACGAGTGCCCCATCACACCGACCTTCGCGGCGTCTACGACGCCCATGTCCACTACCTTCTTCACGGCGGCGGTCACACACTCCACCACAGACACACCTGGCTCGCGCGGCTGAAAGACGATGTCGGGTTGGAAGTAGAAGTAGCCCTGCTGGGTGAGCGCCGTGCCGTTGTAGTAGCTGCGCTCGGACGGGGGCGTGAAGGTGTGCAGGCTATCCGACAGCTTCTCGTAGAGATACACCACCATCGGATACTTCTTGCCTGGCTCATAGTTGGCCGGATACGTGAGCGAGCCTTGGAGGATCATCTTCGGCTTGCCCTTCGGCTGCACCTCATAGCTCACGAGTTCCGTGCGGCCCCACGCGTATTTGCCAAGGAAGGGATTGGTTGCGGTGACCGCTCGAGGGCTGTTCAGGTCGGGCCCGGTGATGAACAGATCCGGCGAGTCATCGGCCGCCATGACGCCGTAGATGAACACATCGGCCTTTTCGGCTTTCGCCAGAAGGCTGACGTGTTTGTCCAGCCACACCAATTGCGTGGCGCCGCCCGGTACGCCAGACGCGAAGCGGGCATACCCCGACTTCTTCGATTGAGGACCGAAGAGACTCAGGTAACCGCGTTCGAGGTCCAGTGGTTCGGGCGCTGCGCCGAAGCCCGCTGCATCGACGCGCACGTAGCGGTGCCGCACCTGTTCGGCTGCGCCAGAGGTCAGCTTAAGGGCGCTTCCACCGTCGGGCGAGAGTTTCCAGAGATCGTGGGCATCGTTGAGCACCACGGCGTCGTCGTCCTTCGTCCACCCAGCGACGCCGAACATCGGCTTCGATGCCGCGGTGCTGTCCGACTCGACGTCAACGAACGACGCCCTGACGCCGGCCGTGATATTCGTGATCGCTCTGGTCGCGAGGTGGATCGTCCAGTAGTGGCCGCCCTCAGCGTAAATGGCGTATTTGCCGGCGGGGCTGACCGACGGGGAGCCTGAAACACGGGCTCGGATCGACGTGCGGTCACCCGTGGTGAGATCGGCCACCAACAGGTCTGCGGCCGGACGGCCAATCGACCGCTCCATCAAATACGGCGTGGACTCGGTCACGAGCGCCGAGTGCGTACCCCGGATGGGCGTCACCTGCTCGTTGAAGGACTTGCCGACGATCGTGAGTCGCCCGCTGGTGACGTGCCACACAGCTGGCAGGTTTCGTCGCCGATCTGCAGCCAGGCTGATTTTCTGCGCGGCCATCACCGTGCTGTCGTTCCAGTGCCAGACGTCCACATCGGCACGTTCAGGTGGCGCGGCGCCGCGTCCACCACGTCCTCCCTCGGGCGCACTGGGCTTCTCGGCCCAGTCGGCAACGCCCAGCATGATCATCGCGCCGCCCGCACCGGCGTCCAGCCACGATGGTCGCCGGAACGTCACAATTCGCTGCGCGATCGGCAACGCGCCGGCGGTGGGATCAAGCGTCAGGGCGCGTTCGCCAGGTTGCCCCAAGGATGTCCAGGCGAGCGCCACTTGTGTGGGGCCGTCCCTGGTGTCGTTCGATTTGGACCGAAGGGCGGCCAGGTCCGAGGAATCGGCGCGCCACACCGGCGCGGAGAAGTCGGAGGCGCCTGCGTCAAGTACGCGAAGAACTGAGGAGGCCGGATCGAACAGGTGAATGCCGTTGCCGGCCTGGCCTTCGGCGCTGATCACCATCGCCAGCAGGCGGCCTGAGTTTGAGGCCTGCCACGCGAATTCAGTGACGTTGCCGAATGTCGTGGTGATGCCAGACGCCAGGTCGCGCACCATCATCGTTGTACCGATGGCAGGAGCCGGTGCGGCCGCTGGGCCCGCGCCCCGACCCCCGGCTGGTGCCGGGGCGGCGGGCGCCGCGCCAGCGACTCCGGTTGCCACGGGCGCGTAGCGCTTCATCGCGATCGACCGGCCAGTGCGGTCCAGGGCGAACGACTCCACGCCCTCGAGGATCGTTTCCGCTCCAGTGGCCAGATGCAGCAGGCCGAGTTTCCGCTGAATCGGCTGGCGCGCGGTCCGGAGGCGTTCCTGTTCCTCCTCTGACTGACCGATCGCGTAGACGAGCCACGCAGAGTCGGCGCTGAATGTGGCCTGGGTTCCGAACGCAATTGTGTGCATCGCCTTCGCGCTGGCATCGCCAGTTGTAGGAGTCACCCGCAACTCGTTGTTCCCGCCAACACGACTGATGCCGTAGGCCAGCCACTTGCCGTCTGGAGACAGGCCTCCGCGCGGCGCGCCTGTCACCAGGTTTTCGAACTGGTCGTAGTCGTCGGGCGCGATCGTCGGCTTGTTCTGGGCGATGGGAGAGGCGGCCGCAACAATGACGACCGCCAGGAACGAGGCAACAGGAATCACGAACCGGCGCATGGCATCCCCTCTCAGAGCAAGAGGGAATTCTAACGCACGGTCACGGCGTGGGATAGGTCCGCGCGACGTAGTCGTCCACGAGTGACTGGAACGCGACCGCCAGCTCGCTGTATGTGCCGCGCAACGACGTGACGTGGTGTCCGTCGACGTAGATCGGACAGTTCGGCGATTCGCCGGTGCCCGGTAGGGAGATGCCGATGTTGGCCGCCTTTGATTCACCGGGGCCGTTGACCACACAGCCCATCACGGCCACCGTCATCGTTTCAACACCAGGGTGCCGAGTTTTCCAGACGGGCATCATCTCTCGGACATACCCCTGGATGCGCTCGGCCAGTTCCTGGAACGTCGTAGAGGTCGTCCGGCCGCAACCCGGGCAGGCGGTGATCGCGGGTGAAAACGCACGGAGCCCCAGCGCCTGCAGAATTTCGCAGGCGGCGTAGACTTCCTCTCGCCGGTCGCCGTCGGGCCGTGGTGTGAGGGAGACGCGAATGGTGTCGCCAATGCCTTCAGCCAGCAGGACACCCAGCGCCGCCGCAGACCAGGCAATGCCCTTGATTCCCATCCCGGCTTCAGTGAGACCCAGGTGCAGCGGCTGGTGAGTCTTGCGCGCCAAATCGCGATACACACTGATCAAGTCGCGCGGCCGCGATACTTTACACGAGATGATGATCTGGTCGGTGCGCAGGCCGCAGTCGAGCGCCAGTTCCGTGGACTGCAGCGCTGACAGCACCATGCACTCGTTCACAATGTCCTCGGACGACTTGCCGAGGTTGCGATCCGTGTTCTCCTGCATCTTCGCCATCACGAGTTCCTGATTCAGGGACCCGCCGTTCACGCCGATGCGCACCGGTTTCTGGTGCTCAACCGCCACCTCGCAGATGGTGGAGAACTGTTCGTCGCGTCGGCGACCGGTGCCGACGTTGCCGGGATTGATACGGTACTTGTCGAGAGCCGACGCCGCGCCCGGGTGCCGGGTCAGCAACTGGTGGCCGTTGTAGTGGAAGTCCCCAATGAGCGGCGCCGTACAGCCGGCGTCGACCATGCGCTGCTTGATCTCGGCCACTGCGGCGGCGGCTTCGGGCGTGTTGACCGTGACGCGCACCATTTCGGAACCCGCCTCGGCCAGCTCCACACACTGGCGCGCCGTGGCCACCGCATCGCTCGTGTCGGTCATCGTCATGCTCTGCACAACGATGGGTGCGCCACCGCCGACCTGGACGGCACCTACGCGCACGCCGAATGTTTTGTGCAGCCGAACCGGAATGGCCATAAACACGATCATACGACGACCAGCCCGAGTTGATTGGAGTCACAAAGGGTGATGGGCTTCACCTGCGAGGCCGATAGAATCAGGCGGAGTGGTATGTATGGACCGAATAAAGATCGTGTTTATCGGAGTATTGATGGTGGGCCTGGCCGGGTCGGCGATGGCTCAGGCTGTGACTGAGGTTGACCTGGGCCGGTTGGATGTGGCCGCGGCCGAGGTGACCCGCCAGGTGGCTGTCCTCAAGGCGTCGGACGTCACGTTGGCGTTCGAGGTGGACAAGGCCGTGGCGCTGCTCAAGGACGAAATCATTTATTTGCGCGTTCGCTTCCGGCGGGAGGGCGCTGTACCGCGGATGGAGTACATCGATGTGCGCGACCGTCTCGAGACCCTGCGGGTGAAGGCCGCCGGTCAGAAAGTGACTGCGCAACCGGTCATTACCGGTGACCTGGTGGGGAGCGCACGTGGATGGACCGTTCCTGTGGGCACCGAGATGGATGTGAGATTGCAGACCCCGCTCAGTTCCCGCACCGCCAGAGTGGAGCAGCGGTTCGAGGCGACGAGCGTGGTCGACTTGAAGATTCAGGGAGACGTAGTCCTTCCGGCCGGCACGGTCATCCGCGGATTTGTCGGGTCGGTGCAGCCTGCGGGGCGCGTGGAGCGCCGCGGGAGCCTGACGTTGGCCTTCGACGAGGTGGTTCTTAAGCAGAGGCCGGTTCGATTGAGGGCGTCGGTGACGCAGGCACTTGACGGCAAGATGAGTGAAGACGTCAGCCGGATCGGGACCGGTACCGCGATCGGTGCGATCATCGGGGGACTGCTGGGGGGCGGCAAGGGTCTACTGGTCGGTGTGCTGGTTGGTGGCGGTGGCACGATTGCAGCGACCGACGGTATTGATGTAGACCTGCCGGCCGGCACCGTGCTGCGGCTGCGAATCGATTCTCCGCTCGAGGTTCGATAAACTCTGCCGATGACGTCCGTGTTCAATCACGCGCGGCGAGTGGCCGCAACAGCAGACGCCTTTGAGGCGTCAATGACGCGCTTCCTGGCCCGCGTGGAGCAGGCCTCCGATGCGGATGCTGAACGGGTTTCTCCCAATGGCGGCTGGTCGGTGGCCGGCATTGCCTGGCATGTGGCGGTGACCAACGAACACTTCGCCGCGCTGGTGGATGGCTCGGTGCCTCTTGCCACCGCACCCGAGGCGGATTTCTCGGAAACGCCATTTTCCGAGATTACCGCGCTGGTCCCCGACAAGCTCGAGGCGCCAGAAATATTTCATCCACCCGAAGGCGTGACCAGGGCCGAGGCGCTGGCCCGGGCGCATGCGTCGCAGGTGCGTCTCGCCAGGGCACTGCGGGAAATGCCGGAATCGCGTGGCTTGTGGTCGGTCAACTCCATCCTCGGCCAGGTCAGTGTGTATCAAGTGGGCGACTGGGCCACAGCCCATGTGGCACGCCATAACGCACAGGCGAAGCGCCTGATCTACAATTCTCAGTGATTCACTACCTCCGGGGAGAGGTGTTGGCATGTCCACACACACACTGAGTTCTGCCGCTGTCGTCGCGTTGAGTGGCGCTGTTGTTGCTACGATATTCACACTATCGCCCGTCAGCGCGCAGTCGCCGACAGCCGAACAGGTCCTGATCACAAAAGCCCGTGGCATTCACGAGCGCGTGATCACGCTTGATACGCACGTCGATATCAGCGCGAACAACTTCCGCGCCGACTGCAACTACACGATGCGTCTGACGACTCAGGTCAACCTGCCGAAGATGAAGGAGGGCGGGCTGGACGTGGGGTTCTTGATTGTCTACGTTGGCCAGGGGGCCCTGAACGAGGAAGGGTATGCGGGCGCGTATCGACAGGCGGTGGAGAAGTTCGATGCGGTGCATCGGCTGACGAAGGACATCGCGCCGAACGAGATCGAACTGGCGCTGTCGCCCTCGGATGTGGTGCGCATCGCGAAGAGTGGCAAGAAGGTGGCGGTCATCGGGATCGAAAACGGTTACGCGATCGGCACCGACCTTGAGCGAGTGAAGGAGTTCTGGACGCGCGGTGGCCGGTACATGTCACTGGCGCACAACGGCAACAGCCAGTTGGCCGACTCCAACAGCACCGAAGCGGCCAATGGCGGCATTCATGGCGGCCTGAGTCCCCTGGGCAAGCAGGTCATCGCCGAGATGAACAAGTGGGGGATCATGGTGGACATCTCCCATCCGTCCAAGCAGGCCAACCTGCAGGCGATTGCACTGTCGAAGGCGCCCGTGATTGCGTCGCATTCGTCGGCGCGTGCGCTCGCCAATCACACACGCAACATGGACGACGAGCTGTTGCTCGCGCTCAAGAACAATGGCGGCGTGATGCAGACGGTGGCGTTTGCCACCTACGTGAAGGTTGATGACGGGGCGGCCGACCGCCAGGCTGCAACGACCGCACTGAACACCGAGTTTGGTATGGCGACGCCTGCGGGTCGCGGAGGAGCTGCTGGTGTCCAGGGCCGCGGGCAGGGAGCGGTACCTTCCGCGCCCCCACCGTGTTCGATCGAGGATCCAAACACAGGCACCGCACCGCAGGCCGCGCGCGGGGGCGGGGCCGGCCGCGGCGGCAATCAGGCGGCCCTTGCCGCGCTGACCCCGGAACGCCGCGCGGAGTACGACGCGAAGCTGGCGGCAATTCAGGCCAAATACCCGGTACCGGGGCGGGCGACGGTCTCGGATTTTGTGGACCACATCGACTATGCCGTGAAGCTCATCGGCATCGACCACGTGGGCATCTCGTCGGATTTTGATGGCGGGGGTGGGGTAACCGGCTGGAACAGCGCGTCCGAGACCTTTAACGTGACCCTGGAGCTGGTCCGCCGCGGCTACTCCGAGGAACAGATTGGCAAGATGTGGAGCGGCAACCTGTTACGGGTGTGGGCCGACGTCGAAAAGGTAGCCAAACAGCTTCAGTTGGCGACCAGGTAGGAACTCGCGGCTAATAAAGGATACGTACGGCGCGGGGCCCCGGGCTCCGCGCCGGTTACTCCATCTTCAGCTTCTTCCGCTTCAAAAACAGGCCTTTTCTCGAAATTCCCAGCAATTTCGCCGCATCTGACACCCGGCCGCCGGTGTGTTCGATGGCCCGAGCCACAAAAGCCCTCTCGAGATGGGCGATGGCATGGTCAAGCGGCTGATCCAGCCGCACGCTGACGACCGGCCCGGCCGGCGCCGGCTGAGTTGCAGGTCGCCTCGACCGCCAACCCTCAGTAATCTCTGCCGAAAGATCGTCCGCACCCAGCGTTGCGCCATCGTCGGCGAGGGCGACGACACGGCGAACTTCGTTGGCGAGTTCACGGATGTTGCCCGGCCAGTCATGGAGCAGGAGCGCGGCAATGAAGTCGTCCGCCACGTTGAGGCGTTGTCGCCCGGCTTCTTCGCAGGCTTTGCGGACAAACAGCGCCGCCAGGGCGGGGATCTCGTCCTTGCGTTCGCGCAGGGGCGGCAGCCAAATCGGAGCGACGCGAAGCCGATAGTACAGGTCACTTCGGAAGCGACCCTGGCTGACTAGTGCGTCAAGCGATGCGTTGGTGGCCGCCACGATGCGGACCCGCGTGTGGGTGGGTCGGGGCTCGCCAACCACATGAATTTCGCCGGATTCCAGGAATCGCAGCAACTTGGGCTGGATGGCCGGGTCGAGGTCGCCAATTTCGTCCAGAAACAATGTGCCGTGTTCAGCGGCTCGTAACACACCGCCAGATGTTTCGATCGCGCCGGTGAATGCGCCGCGGCGATGGCCAAAGAGCTGACTCTCAACCAGGTCTTTTGGGATAGCTGACGCATTGAAGGGAACGAATGGACCTCGCGACCATTTACTGTGAGTGTGGATGACGCGGGCCACCACTTCTTTTCCCGTCCCCGTCTCGCCCATGATCAACAAGGGCAACTCGCTTGAGGCCAGTTTGATGACAACGCGCAATACTTCCTGCATGCGGGGCGACCAGAACACAGAGTCACCGCCGGCAGTGAGCGAGACCTGCGGCCAGAGCAGATCTTCGTCGAGCCGCTGCGGATCCCCGGAGCGACCGATCCCCGCTTTCGCGATTTCGACCAGATTGCGAATCAGCGAAACGTCCTCAAGCGCGTGAACGTCGCGAAAGCGGAGCACGGCTCGCCGGTCGATGTCCGAAAGGATGATCCGGTGCGTGCCGTCTGCGGCTGTCTCCCAGGACACCGGTCCGCCCGTGGGTGCGTCGCTGGCTGATTCGGTGGTTACGTCGAGCCGCGCGCGCAACGCCGTCGTGGAGACCACGGCCGCGAGGCGCTGGCCCATCACGTCAATGGAGTGGCCGGCGCTGAGCGCCGTGGCGATATCGGTGAGGATGAGATTCGTGCTCTCGGTGTCGGTCTGATCCCGGCGGTCGGCGGCAGGCCCCGTCTGATTGTTGGCCGGTAGCGCCTCACGTTCTTTTGTGACCACCCATTCCTGAAACCGATGGGAGAGGGCCTGGCACGCGCGAAGGGCCCGATGAAAGTGTCTGGCGCCGCGCGCGGCGTCACCGCGAAGGGTGAGGCATGTGCCCGTGGCGGCTTCGACCGTGATGAGGGGATCGACTGCACCTCTGGGACACAGGCGCAGGGCGGCGACAAGCGCTTTGTCGGCGTCGTCGTGTTGACCGAGGAACGCGAGAGCACGGGCCTTGGCGCTGAGGAGCGACGCGTGCCAGACGCGGAGTTGGCGCCGCTCCAGTTCCGGGTGGGCCGCATCGACGATGGTGACGATACCTTCCCAGTCTCGAATGTGGCTGAGGTAGAGGCAGTGTGTGATTTGATGGGCGAGGTCGTACCAAGATCGTGCCGGCACGTGTTGACGTCGAATGAGCGTCTCGACTTCGTCGAGGTGGCCGACGCACTCTGGCAGGTTGCCTTCGTACAAGGCGACGTTGGCGAGGCTATCGGCTAAAGCCAACTGTACAAAGGAATACTCGCGAGCTGCGGATTGACCCTCGGTCAGGTAATGTCGTGCCTTCTCCGCACCGCCGGAGTAGAGCGCAACGAGCCCCAGATTGGCCAGAGATCCAGACAGCGGCATTTTGAGGCGACTCGCGCTCGCCAATTCAAAGCCCCTAATCGCGGATTGGTGGGCTTGGTCAATACTGCCCGCGTACATCATGGGGGACGCTGATACCAACTCGATGGAACAGACGAGGCTTGTCGAGCCCACCTCGCTAGCAAGCCGCTTCGCAATTCCGAGGTGGAGTCTGGAATCTGAACTTGAGCCTCGCAGTGCTTCGATCTTTGCGACCGCAAGGTGAAGGCCTGCGAGTGATGAGGCATCGCCGATCGCTGTTGCAAGTTGACGCACTTGGGCGAGACGGGCCGACGCGTCGGCAGGAGCCTGGAAAGTCGACTGCCGGACAAATAGGGAAAATTCAGCGCCGAATCTCTCGCCCTCCGGTTCTCCCCTAAGATCCCAACACAGCCCAGAGAGCAGCTCCAGCGCCCTTACGGCCGCGCCGGTGTCATACAGCGCCGTGGCGTGGACCAGTCGGCCAGCCGTATCGGTCAACCCCGCTTCCTCGACTGCAGCGATAGCCTCGGAGAGACGGCCATCGCGGTAGAGGGCTTGAGCCTGCTCGGTCGATGGAGAAACAGTGGCGAGTGTGTGTCCAGGCATGATCGCGCGGACAATACCAGATGCGTCCCTGCGCCGGGGTGTCCTCAAGGCATTCCAGAACGAATGATGTACAAGATTCGGGGCGGGGGCTCGGACTAGTGGATCTGTCGGCCGTCCCGGCGACCGGCCAGATGATTCGCCGCCGTGTGGTCCTGCGGCTGGACTGAACCAGGGGCGAACAGCAGCGCAGCGGATTCCAGCATTCGACTGTGGTTTTTGTGGAATTCTTCGCCCGCGTACAGGGTAATCACCCCAACCACCCGGTCGCCATCGAAGACTGGCGTCGCCAAGGTAAACCGTAAGGGCACGGGAAGAACGCGGGCCACCGGACCCAGGTCGAGGGCCGCGTCGGAGTTGAAGACGTTCTGCCGATGGGCAAACGCCCAGCCGGAGATTCGTTCACCCACCGGAATTCGGGTTGATTCAATCGTAGACGAGCCGGAGCCGGCGCAATAGACGGACGTGAGATCGCCCTGGCCTGGCGACTGCGTATAGAAGGCGACGGCGGCGGCCGGCACCACGCGCCGCACATGCCTGAAGAAGATCTCGGCTGCCGCCCCGAGCGACGGCGCTTTGAGGAGCTCGCGCCGAAGTTCACCAAATTCCCGTTCCTCAGCTGTGGCCGCGCTGATGACGTCCAGAGCCGAGTGCGCGAGGTGGCTCACCGCTACAGCTGCACCGGGGACGCTGCGGCCCTCGGACTCATCCAGGGCTTCAAGTCGGTCGAGGATTCGGAGGAATCCATCAACGACCCATGGGTCATACATCGTTCCCCGCCGGTCGATCAGAATGTGCTCGGCCTGCTGGCGGCTCATCCGCGGACGATAGGGGCGGTCCGACGTGAGGGCGTCATAACAGTCAACCACTGAAAGGATCCGGGCGCCGAGGGGGATCTCCTGCCCCTTCAGGCCGTCGGGATAGCCCTGACCGTTCCAGTTCTCGTGATGGTGCCTGACAATGGGTTCCACCGGGTAGGGGAATTCGATGCTCTTGAGGATGTTGGCGCCGACGGCGGCGTGTTCTTTCATCTTCTCAAACTCGGCTGTGGTCAGCGGGCCGGGCTTGTTGAGGATGTACTCAGGCACGGCCAGCTTCCCTGTGTCGTGCAGAAGGGCCGCCGCCTCAATGGCCTTGATCTGCAGGTCATCGGTCACACCGAGCGCACGAGCAGTCTCCATCGTGTACTGCTGCACTCGCCGGATGTGTCCATGCGTCACCTGGTCTTTTGCGTCGATCGCCATAGCGAACGCCGCGATCGTGGACATGTGGACCCTCTCAATCGCGTCGATTCTTGCCTGCATTTCTTCGACCCTGCTCGCGGAGTTCCGATAAGTGAAATAGAGCATTGTCATCAGAGGCAGGATGACAAGGATTTGTGCGAAAATCCCCTCACTAGAAGCCAAGAGCGCAGCGATCGATGCGCCTGCGAAGTAGGTCAGAAAACCGTCTCTGATGCCCCACCAGGTAATGGCAAAGTCCCTGATTGTCCTTGTCTGACTCTTTGCCTGCGTCAATACGATCGCCATCGCAACAAGGCCGGAATTGACCAAGAAATACAAGACCGCAAAGACAGTAAGACCCAACACAAAGAGTGAGGCGCCGTCTTCAAGTTGAAGAGGAGGCGGACCAGTGATTGAGAAAAGTGCACTTGACGCCAGCCACACAGACAAGGGTGGCGCCGCCAGATTGAACGGCGTCCGAGTCCAGTCGAAACGACCTTTCGAGTAGCAAATCGTTGCAGATAGAACTACGGCATCGAGCAGGACGAGCACAGTGCCGACTGCTGGACCGTACACCAAGGTTCCCCAGATGACGAATGTCTCAGAGACGGAGTAACGCGCGCCGATGAATTGAAATTTGACCGACAAGAAGCCACTGACAAGGGTCAGCATTGTCATCCACAGCCACTCGCTCGGGGGCGGAGCAACAATCAGCTCTCGGATGTTTATTGCGGAGGTCAGAAATCCGCTGACGACGACGGCCGCCCAAAAAGCTCGGGATTTCCGTGAAAAAGTTAGGCTAGTTTGTTTGGTCATCGTTGACAAACGGGACGGCAGAGGCCGACGAATCGGGTGTAGTTACCCCGTAAGTGCATGGCTAAGTCCAAGTGATGACCGTAAGGGATCATGGTTTTAGAAGGAGTCCGTCAGTGGAGAAATCAGTCCCAAAGAACAATTGTGCAAATCACAGCTTTCCTGCTTTCAAAGTTTCTTACGTTAACGACCGTTTCAGCCTCAAACGATAATTGTGCGAATCATGTCAACATCGCGCAGCCACGGCCAACGCCCGTCGCTCAAACAGCTCCCGACTCACCATCACCCGTACCGTCTCGCGTCGAGCCGATGCGGTCACCACTGTTTCCTCAATACCTCTCGGGTCACCTCGTTTTCCAACAACGAGTCCGCGAGTAACTTCTTCAACCGGGTGTTTTCGATCTCCAGCTCCTTCAGCCGCTTCGCGTCCGGAACGCTCATGCCGCCGAACTTGCTGTGCCAGAGGTCATAACTGGCCTCCGAGAATCCATGCCGCCGGCACAGGTCCTTCACCTTCCCCCTCGGCATCCGCCTCCCGCAGGAAGTCCACAATCTGCGCTTCTGTAAACCGCTTCTTCATCGCCCGACCCTGTCGCTAAGGCCGGACTCTAAACCTAAACGCTACTCATTTGTGGGGGGATGTCGCCCGACCAGCGTGTTATCCCAGACTAACGTGTCACCCCAGACTCGGTTATCCCAGACCAAGGTGTTATCCCAGACCAAGGTGTTATCCCAGACCAAGGTGTTATCCCAGACCAAGGTGTTATCCCAGACCAAGGTGTTATCCCAGACCAAGGTGTTATCCCAGACCAAGGTGTTATCCCAGACCAAGGTGTTATCC
>SYFT01000049.1 GCA_005799825.1 Acidobacteriota bacterium
ATCGCCGAGAGTTACGAGCGAATTCACCGGAGCAACCTCGTCAACATGGGTGTGCTGCCGCTCGAGTATCGCAATGGAGATACGGCGGCGACGCTCGGACTCTCAGGACACGAATCCATTACGCTCGTGGGGTCGGGCGTGGCACTGACGGCGCGAGGCACCGTTTCCGTGCGCGCCACGGCTCCCGACGGCACGATCACCGAGTGTGTGGTGACGGTTCGTGTGGACACACCTGAAGAGTTGGTGGCGTTTCGACACGGAGGCATCCTGCCGTACGTGCTTCGAAGACTCGCGCGTACGAAATGAGCCAATGGGCTAATTAGGCAATGGGGCAATGGCCAACGGGGCAACAGCTAATGGGTGTTGCTGGCGCTGATATAAAAACTAGGGCCGCAGAGATGGGGTTTGACCTCTGCGGCATTGCCCGCGCCGACCAACATCCGAGACTGGCGCGGTTGGCGGAGTGGATAGCACAGGGCCGGGCTGGGGAGATGCAGTATCTCACCGGATCCCTCGACGAACGTCGTGATGTGCGTCACACGCTGAAGACTGCACGGTCTGTCATCTCGGTCGCGGTTCTATACAACACCGATCAGCTATATTCAATTGAAGAGTCGGGCAGCGGCCGCGTTTCGGTAGCCCGTTATGCCTGGGGTGACGACTACCACGCCGTGGTTCGCGCAAGGATTCGACATTTGCTGCAATGGCTTGCCGATCAGGCGGGCCCTGGGTTCGAAGCGTTCACGTGCGTGGATGACGGCCCCGTGCAGGAGCGGGTGTATGCAGAAGCCGCAGGCCTCGGATGGATCGGCAAGAACACGTGCCTCATCAATCCTTTGCTCGGGTCGTGGCTGTTTCTGGGAGAAATCGTCACTAACCTCGATCTCAATCCCGATACCCCTGGCGTCGATCAGTGCGGCACCTGCACAAAGTGCCTCGACGCCTGCCCAACCGGCGCCATCGTCGCCCCCTATGACCTTGATGCCACACGCTGCTTGTCATATTTGACGATTGAAGTGCGAGGCGCGGTGGACGAGGCGCTCCGTCCCGCGCTGAACGACCAGGTCTACGGCTGCGATATTTGTCAGGACGTCTGTCCGTGGAACCGACGCGCTGGCGTCTCTGCCGACCCTGCCTGGCAACCACGAGACGTCTTCAAGTCCCCGCGACTAATCGACCTCTGCCGCATGTCCGACGACGCCTGGGTTACCGCGCTGAAGGGGAGTGCCATGAAGCGCGCAGGCCTCCACCGCATCCGCCGGTCTCTGGCGTATGCCGCAGCGGGACTTGAGGTGAGCGACCGAGCTCAGGCTCTTGCCGCACTCGGCGAGCATCCGAGTGCCAGCGCTACAGTAGTGGCGGAAGCCATCGAGTGGGCAGACATTCGCCCATAGACATTCAGCGTAAGATCCCATCATGTCTTTAGCACCTACGCTTTTAATTTCCATGCCGCAGTTGACCGACCCGAATTTTGCGCGAACGTTAGTGCTGCTGTGTGAGCACAGCCCGGAGGGTGCGCTCGGGCTTGTGGTGAATCGGCCGTCGGACATCAATGCGGCCGAGGCGGTACAGATGGAGCCTCCGGTGCAGAGTCCCAATGATCTGCCGCTGCTCATCGGCGGTCCCGTTGAGCCGGGCCTCGGCTGGATTCTCACGACGAAAGAACCCACGGTGGAGCACAAGTCGCTTGGTGGCAGCCTGTACCTGACTGCATCGCCGTCTTTACTGCGCGAAACGCTCGAGACGAGGCCCGCGCCTCGGCGCACCCTCGTCCTCGCGGGATATGCCGGTTGGGATGCAGGCCAACTGGATGAAGAGTTGTCGAACTCCGCGTGGCTCATCGCGCCTCTCGAACTCGATCTGATCTTCGAGATCCCTTTCGCCGCCTCGTGGGAGATGGCCATCCGCCGTCTGGGTGCCGACCCGCATCTGCTCCAGATGGGGCACGGCGTTCACTGACTGGGGAACTGGGGAACTGGGCAAGGTAGGAAGTGAAAAATTGGGGAACTGTGGAATTGGGGTGGCTGTCGCTGTTGCGGTAGTTTCGGCCTCGGTGGGTGGTTCTGTCGTCGCGCAGGCGCCGACAGCGGTGGGGTTGTCGCCTCGGTCCCGGAGGAGTGTCAACCAGTGCGCTGCCTCGTCGGCCTCTTCATGAACGATATGCTGCTTTGCAGCACATTCTCCTAGCGACCGCACCCGGCTCATGGCCCTGTGATTTGCCGCCACGCTGCATGCTGATCGCGTCGGTTGACTTGCCAATTCCCTGGTTCCGGTTATCCCCGCAGTACTCGGCCCAGCCGAATCGCCGCGACCGCGAACGCCCGGGTGCGCTCTTCGATCTCTCTGACGGTTTCGACATCCATACGCATAGCCTCCGCAAAACCTGTGCCGCATCGTCTGGCTGCACGGCGGAAACTGGGTGTAGGCGCGATCGAATCGCACGCCGCGCGACGATGGAGGCTTGGTGCCTTGACCACCGGGTGGCCGTATGGCTCCATGTCGGTGTTGAGGTCGTCGGGGATGACGACCAGGACGTGAAGAGGGTGCTGCGCCTACTGCGCGTCAGCGGTCGGCGGCGCCGCGACCGACAGCGCTGCGATTGCGTGCCAGGCGAAAACCGAGATTCGACGCTCCACTGCTTACCTCCGATTTTCCGCGGCTCCCGACGAGATATCGCGCACAGTACTGATCGGTGCACAGGTACGAGCCGCCTTTTGCCACGCGTTTCGAGGCGCCGGGCTCTTGCGGATCGAAGCTGTCGGCTGGCCCCTGCGGATTCCGCGCGACCGCGCCCTGCGCGGCGAGCACCGCGAAATAATCCGGTCGGTATAAGTCGGCGCACCACTGCCACACGTTCCCGCCCATGTCGTACAGACCAAATCCATTTGGTGGGAACGCCGTGACGGGCGATGTGCCGGTGTAGCCGTCTTCCCCGCGATCCTTTGCGGGGAACGTGCCCTGCCAGATATTTGCGGCGGGCTTGCTGCCGGGGGTGAGCTCGTTGCCCCACGGATACAGATTCCGATCGAGCCCTCCGCGCGCGGCGAACTCGAACTCCGCTTCCGTCGGCAGACGCTTGCCGGCCCATTTCGCATACACCTGCGCATCTTCAAATGCGATGTGCACCACCGGATGATCGGCGCGATCGGCCACGGTCACCCTAAAAGCGGATCCGACGGAAGGCCCTTCGGGGTGTTTCCAGCTCGCCCCCGGCGTGTAGCGCCACCATTGCAGCGGATTGTCGAGCGGCACGGGACGCGAGGTCGGTGCGAACACCGCCGATCCGGGCCCCAGCATCTCTTCCGGCACGCCAGGAAAATCTTTGGCGTCGAGTGAGCGCTCCGCGACGGTGACGTAACCGGTCGCTTTGACAAACCGCTCGAACTCGGCCGTAGTCACTGGCGCGCGATCCATCCAGAAGCCGTTGATCTCGACAACGTGCGACGGCAGCGCGTCGGGCATGCCGCACCCCTCGCACCCCATCCAGAACGTGCCGCCCGGAATCCACACCATGTCCTTCGGCGCTGGTTCCGGCGCAGCGGTCGTGTTGATGCGCACGGCCGTGTCCGTACGCACGGCAGGCGCGGCAGGCGTCTGGTGCGCCCCGTGCGATGCTGACGGAACAGGAGCGGCAGGAGCACAACTCACCGCAATCGCAAACCCGCCAGTCACCGCGGACATTTTAAACACTCCGAGACGAGGAGCGGACGCTAAGGGCATAGATGAAGTAGGCGGATTATACGATCAAGCCATCCGATACACCGCGCAGAAACTGCTGACGCCTTCTCCACAAGCGTCGATGTTTGGCCGACTCATCGACCCGCTGCGATGGCATTCGGCGCTCGATAGTCCGTATCACGTGGGTCTTTTGCCTGACATAACGACCCACATCAGTTCCTAAGAGTGTTCTGCGCGTATGAGGCGGCGTCGGACTGGCACAATAAACACCCAGCCGGGCTCTAGCGTGGTTGGTCATGGAACATGCGGCGCACCGAGTGCACGTAGGTGTCGTAGGCATCGATGCTTTCATCCGTGAACATGTAGGGGTCTTTAGCGTGATTCGACCAATACATATCCGTCTCGGTTTGCGTCCACCCCAGGGCGCCGCCGAATGCGTATTTGTAGGCGTCGGCAATTTCCTGCGGCGTGCCACCGTCCACTTCGACCTTCACACCCACGCTCATCGCGTAGGTGGCCGCCACCGCGACCGACGGATGCGCAGATCCGCTGCCAGCGCTGAAGATGTTATGCAGAAGATCAATCAGCATCAATTTGGCCTCGTGTCGAACGTTGCCCAGGCGGCGGCGTTCAGCTGGCGGACTTCTTGAAAGAACGCGCGCGCGATCTCGGTCTTCGATTTGCGAACGGCCACACTTGTGCCGCGCCAGGCCGCGCGAATCAGCGCGAAATGCATGCGGAAAATTGCGGAGCGCGCGAGCGCGTCACGACGATGCCCGAAGTCGATCGCAATCGCCATCGCAAACAGCGGCAACGTGAGCCACGGCGTCAGCTGGCCGTTGCCGAGAAGTTTTCCAGCAGCCGATCCTGTGTCGACAGTGACATTGGCGAGCGTGTGCTCGAGCGCAACCCACGCGAACGTCACCGCCGCGGCACTCCACCATGGCGCCGGGATTCGGCGGAGCCAAGCGAGTGGCGCGACGCGCTGCGCAGGACCACGTCGCTTCAATGCCAACGACACGCCGATGCCTACTGACGCGATGCCCGTTGCCGCTGCGTGTCCGATGAAGCCGACACTACCCCAGGCGCCGGGGATAACGTAAAAGCCGCCGAGGTGTGGGCCGTACTGGAGCGACATGTCGTGCAAGACGACGTCGGAGTTGATCACGAGCTCGATGTTTTCGACGAGCGCAAATCCAGCGCCGGCCGCGCACCCGGCTAGGAGCCAGTCCGACAAATTGAACTCGCGGCGTTGACGACAATAGAGAGCGGCGAGCAGCAGCACCGGCAAGAGTTTCACGATCTCTTCCACGACCGGCACGATGGCCCAGCCCATGGCGCCGTCCGCGATGTCCACGCCTATCCAGCGGAACAGCCATCCAATCGCGAGCATCAGCGGCACGGCGAGACCAATACCCCATCCGAGCGCGGCGGTGGCTGTGCGCCACGACGTTGTGCGCGTCCACGCGGTTAGCACGAGAATTTCGAGAACGAATTGAATCTCGCGCCACCAGACCGACGGTGCTTCGATGAACAGCCAACCGAGCATGAAGACGAACAGTCCCAAACTAACGATCTCGCGGAGAGTCATTCGCACTAGAGCCTAGCCGACTTTTCAGTCTGCTGTCGATCATCAGTACTATCGGGGCCTTTGGCTTGCGCGGCGACGCTCGGCGACGCGATTAGTCCGGGAGCCATGGATATCGTGGGGCAACGACACCATCCCCTGCCCCGCACTCGGGAGCAAAGTGGCGTAGATACGACCACGCACTCGAAAGTCCGAGTGATTCTTGTGCGCCCCCTCGACAACCTCGGACAGGTCGAGCGCCAGCTTACGGAACTGTGCTTTCTTCGTGCGTATCGTTCTGACGCCGTATACCACCTCGTGCAGATGCCCACCCCCCCCCTCCTCCTTCTGTACGGCGTTCTCGCCTGGGTGTTGTTGCAGTTCGCCATTGGCGCGTGCGTTTCACGTCGCATGGCCACTGAGGACGACTACTTTGTGGCCGGCCGCAAGCTGGTGCCGATCCTCTCGACACCTATCGTCTTTGCGACCTGGTATGGCGCGGAAACCTGTTTCGGCGCCGCCGGTCAGGTGTCTGTAAACGGACTCTCCTCGACCTGAGCGGAGCCCTTCGCCTCCGGCGTCTGCTTGCTCCTGTCGGGCTTGTTGTTTGCGATCTCGCTGTGGCGGCGCAAACTGATCACATGAGCCGCTTTGTTCGTTCAGCGCTTCGGCAACCGCGCGGCAAAGCTGGCGGTCGGCACACCACACCGCCGCGAAAGAACCTTGCAGGAACTGCGCTGTCGCCCCCACTGGACACCGCAGCGTCTGCCACACAATTCCAGCCAGTTCCCCGGTTCCGCCTATCGCCCCTGAACCGCGTCCAGCTTCAGCCGCGCGGCTTCCGCGTTGAATGCAGCAAGATCCTTGGTCAGGATGCGATCGACGTTGTCGATGAGCACGTTCAGTTCCGCACTGAGCGCTGCCAGGATTGGAGCCGCATTCCCGATAGGCTTGCCATCGCCGCTGTCGACCATCGACAACAACGATGCCAGCCGGTTGTTCACCTTGATGGGGAAGTTGAGCGGGTCCTGGCCGGCCTGGTTCTTCACCTGGTAAATCTCGCCTTCCACTTCGTTTAGTGAGGTGACCAGCGCGTCAGCCGCGGCCTTGAGTCGCGCATCGGACGATTTCGTCAGTCGATCGGCTACGTCGGCTTTGATGCGCCGGATATCGATCACCGCCTGGTTGGCTTCAGTGACCTTGTCGCGAATACGAATCGCCAGGTCGAACTGCTCCTGCAGATCCGCATCGGTTTCGTCAATGTGGAGGGGATGCCGTCTGACCATGAACGGCTGCGTCTGCGTCACTCCGTTCGCGGTCATCCGCACCTGGTATGTCCCCGGCGCCGCGGCGGGCCCCTGCACGCCGCCGCCCCACAGAATCATGTTGGGGAAGCTGGTGGCCGGGGGATACCGCAGGTCCCACGTCACACTCTGCATGCCCTGCGCCATCGGTGCGTTGGCCACACCGCCGCCTCGACCGCCGCCTCGGCCTGCGCCTGGCGCGGCAGCGCCTCCCCCTGCGGCTCCTGCTGCGCCTGCAAACGTACGAACCACCGCACCGGCCTTGTCGAGTATTTCCAGTGTGAGGCTCGTGACCGAAGCAGTGACCCAGTACTTGATTTGTGCGCCGTTGGTGGATCGAATGGCATCCTCAGGGGCGAACAAGTAGGCTGGCGACGCAGAGGGCACGGCTGGACTGAACTGACGAATCGGCGCGATGTCATCGAGCACATAGAACCCACGGCCGTGCGTGGAGATCACCAGGTCACGAGCTTCCACAATCAGGTCCGACACCGGCAGGCTCGGCAGGTTCAGCGAGAGCGACTGCCACGTGGCGCCATCGTCATAGGAAATGTAGACGCCCTTGTTCGTGCCTGCATAGAGCAGACCACGGCGCTTGTGATCCTCGCGCACCACATTGACGTATTCCTCATTGCTGATCCCGTTCACGATCTTCGTCCACGTACGGCCAAAATCGCGCGTGCGGAAGATGTACGGCGAGAAGTCGTCAAGTAACGGCCGCTTCACCGCCGCGTACGCTGTGCCAGCGTCAAACGATGACGCATCGATGATGCTGACGCGGCCGAAGTCCGGCATGTCTTTGGGCGTGACGTTTGACCAGGCCTTGCCGCCGTCACGTGTCACATGCATCAGCCCGTCGTCTGACCCCGCCCAGAGAACATTGGCGTCCGTTTTTCCTGGAGCAAGCGCAAAGACCGTGGCATAGACTTCGGGCCCGTTCATGTCTCCTGTGATCGGGCCGCCGGAGTGTCCCATGGTCTTCGGATCGTGCCGGGTCAGGTCGCCGCTGATGCGATCCCAGTACTGCCCGTTGTTGGTGGTCCGCCAGACGTGCTGCGTGGCGGTGTAAAGCACGCGTGGGTCCACCGGCGAAAAGATGATGGGGAACGTCCACTGAATACGCTCGACCAATGCACTCGATGGTTCGCCCGAGAACATCCGTGGGTATGGATGCACCTCACGCTGCTGGCCGGTGCGGCGGTTCGTGTATTGCAGCCAGCCGCCGTTTACCGAACCTGCAAAGAAGGCGTCCGGGTCTTTGGGATCCGGAGCGATGTAGCCAGGTTCAAAGCCACCGGGGTTGTACATCTCCGATGCGGTGCCACCGGCACGACCGCCACGGCCGCCGCCACCGCCTGCTTCATTGGGGAGACACACGGTGTTGCCATCCTGCTGCGCCCCGCACACGTGATAGGGGAAATGTCTGGTGGTGACCACGTGGTAATACTGCGGCGTCGGAAAGTCACGGGCCGTGAACGGATTCCCGCCGGTGTATGTGACAGCACCGCCGGTGTCGCTGGCGTGCAGGATGTGCTTCGGATCGGCCGGGTCAATCCACAAATCGTGTGAGTCGCCGCCCGCGAAACTGGTCATAGTCTTGCCGCCGTCAGTAGACTTGAATGTGCCGACGTTCAGCAAATAGACCGTGTCGGCGTTGGCGACGTCAGCGGTGACGTGGGTGTAGTAAAACGCCCGCTGACGAATGTTGCGGCTGCTGTTGACCATCATCCACGTGGCGCCTGCATCATCCGAGCGGAACAACCCGCCGTTGGCATTCTCGACGAGGGCATACACCCGGTTGGAATCGGCACCGGACACTGACACACCGATGCGACCGATCAGGCCGGTGGGCATGCCGGGTGCACGCGTAATCTCTGCCCACGTCTCGCCACCATCGGTGGACTTGAACAGCCCGCTGCCCGGGCCGCCGCTCGACATCGTGTATTCCAGCCGGAAGGCTTCCCAGAGCGCGGCATAAATCACGTTGGGGTTCCTAGGATCAATCGAGAGATCAATGGCGGCCGTCTTCGCGTCGCGAAACAGGGTGCGCTTCCAGGTGTTGCCGCCATCCGTACTCTTGAAGACGCCTCGTTCGTCGTTCGGTCCTCCGTGATGCCCGAATGCCGCCACATAGACGATGTCTGGGTTCTTCGGGTGAATGCGAATTTTTGAGATGTTCCTGGCGTCACGGAAGCCGATGTGCGTCCATGTCTTGCCGGCGTCGGTGGACTTGTAGACGCCGTCGCCAGACATGATGTTGCCGCGTATGCACGTCTCGCCCATGCCCAGATACACGATGTCTGGGTTGGTTTCAGACACCGCGACGGCGCCCACCGACGAACTGCCTACGTGACCGTCAGTGACCGGGACCCAGGTCTCACCGCGGTCAGTCGTCTTCCAGAGGCCACCACCGACGGCACCAAAGTAGCCCTCGTTCGGGCGTCCCACGACACCTGCGACGGCAAGCGATCGGCCACCGCGATCGGGACCAATACCGCGCCACTGAAACAAGTTCAGGTAGGACTGTACTCCGGCCGCGGCCTGATCGGCGGGCACGCCGCCGCTTTTTCCAGCCAGCAGCGGCAGCGACCACAGGCCGGCGATGGTGAACGCCAGTGCGGTGCCGACAACAAGTGTGTAGAGACGACGGATGATGGGCGGCATATGCTTCTCCGCTGAGAAGCATAGCGGAAAGTCATTTCATGATGACGGCCGGCCGGGCCCTTCACATCCACATCCATCGTGTCGTCCGCGCCTCAAAGTATGCAGTCCAACATCTCCCGAATGCCCTCGGCGAGGTCCTTCTGTCGGTAGCCGAGGTCGCGCTCGGCGGCAGAGCTGTCGAGGGGCCAGTCGTGGCGGAAGATTTGAAGCGTGGGGTGGGTGAGTTGGGGAGGGTGGCCGGTCAGCCTGGCGCGCCTTTCGTCCAGCCAGGCGGCGGGTGTTCCGGCCCAGAGGGGCAGCCGGCGGGGCAGGGCCGTGCCGCGCAGGTCGCGCAGAATCTCAAACGGGCGCTGCTGGGGGAGGTTGGGGCCGCCGACCTGATACCCAGATTCGGGATTCGGGTGGTCAAGGGCTGAGACGTGTGCATTGGCCACCTCATCGACCCACGAGAACGACCAGAGGCGATCGGCGCCGAGCAGTCCGGGCAGCCGGCCGGCCGTGTGGTCGGCGAACATCCGTCCGATCAGGTTGCCTTCTGACAAGAGGCCCGGCCCATAGATGACCCCGGGGTACATGGAGACGATGGGGATGCCCTGGCGGCGCGCCTGGTCTGCGACGAAGCGCGCCGCGGCTTTGGTGCGCTGGTAGTCGTTGGCCACCAGCGGGACCGTGTGCCCCGCTGGTGGCAGCGCCAGAAACGACGAGGTGTAGACGAGGCGGTGGAGCCCGTGCGTCCGCACGGCCTCCACCGCGTGGTGCAGGCCGCCGACGTTGATGTCGTCGAAGTCGCGTGGGTTCGGGCGCCAGACGCTGACGACGGCGGCGGTGTGGATGAGGGCGTCGCAGCCGCGTGCGGCTGCGACGACCGCGTCGCGGTCGCGCACATCGCCGAAGATGAAAAAGACATCGGGAGAAAAAACGACGTCGGGTGTCCTTTTGGGGGTGGCAGGCAAAAAGACATCCGACGTCGTTTTTTCTCCCGATGTCCTTTTCTCGCCGCGCGCGAATACCACCGCCTCATGTCTGCGCCCCACCAGCGCGCGGACAATCGCCTGCCCCAGATACCCCGTGCCGCCCGTCACTAGAACCCGCATCGACAGCAGTCTACTCACTCCAGTTCCTCACTTCCCGATTTCCTTACTTCCCCATTACAATCGTGGCCAATGTTCGGTCGCCAAACCACCGGGTCCGTTGTCTGTGTGTCCTGTGGGTATTTGGTGGGCGTCAACGACGACCGCTGCTACAACTGTGGACGCCGCAATCCGGGCCTGTGGGGATTCGCCTCCGCTGTCCGGCGTCTCGGCAGCGATCTCGGGTTCATCCCGTTCGTGATCGGCCTGTCGGTGCTGATGTTTGCCATCACACTGGTCGCGTCGCGGGGCGAGATTGGCCTGGCGGGCTTTTCGTTTTTGTCGCCGAGCACTTACAGCCTCCTGCTGTTTGGCGCGAGCGGCTCCATTCCGGTCTTCAGGTTCGATCGCTGGTGGACGGTGCTGAGCGCGACGTGGCTGCATGGCAGCCTGATTCACATCCTGTTCAACCTGTACTGGGTGAGGCAGCTGGGTCCGGGTGTGGCGGATCTGTATGGCCCGGGCCGCATGGTGATCATCTACACGGTGGGCGGCATCGCCGGGTTCACGCTCACGTCATTCGCAGGCAACTACCTCAACTTCCTGCCGCTGCCAATCCTGCACGGCGCGCCGTTCACGGTTGGCGCCTCGGCATCCATTTTTGGATTGCTGGGCGCGCGTGTGCACTATGGCCGGCGCAGTGGTTCGAGCGACATCTACCGACAGGCGGTGTACTACGCGGTGTTCATGTTCGTCATGGGACTGGTCATGTCGAGCATTGACAACTACGCCCACGCGGGCGGATTTGTGGGGGGATACCTGGCCAGCCGAATACTCGATCCCCTCGAGCCCGAGCGAATCAACCACATGGTGTGGGCTCTGGTCTGTATCGTGCTCTCTGTCCTCTCCATCGTCGTCTCGGTGGTGCACGAATTGATGCTGGGATGACTCATGCGTAAACCTGTCGTCGTAATCACCGGAGCTGGTGGCGAAATTGGCCATGGTCTCATCGAACAACTGGCAGCCGATGGCACGCGTCTGATCGTGACATTGGACATGGCGCCACTGGAAGTGCCACTGGCGAAACATGTCGCGCGCGAGTTCACCGGGTCGATTCTCGACCGCAGCCTGCTGGAGCGCATTCACTCTGAGTTCGAAGTGGACATGGTGTTCCACTTGGCCGCGTTGCTTTCCACGCGATCGGAGTTCTCACCCGTCATGGCCCACGAAGTAAATGTGGAGGGTACGCTCAACCTGCTGGAGTTTGCACAGCATGAGGCTGAGTCGCACGGACGGCCGGTCACATTCCTGTATCCGTCCTCGATTGCTGCGTATGGCATGCCGTCGCTGGACGCCAAGCGCACGGCCGGGCGCGTCAAGGAGCATGAGTGGACCCATCCCACCACGATGTATGGCTGCAACAAGCTGTACTGCGAACAGTTGGGCGAGTACTACGCCAGGCACTACAAACAGCTGTCGGCTGAATCCATAGCCGGTCGCGTAGACTTTCGCGCGGTCCGGTTCCCCGGACTCATCTCGGCGATCACCGTGCCGTCAGGCGGCACCTCTGACTACGCGCCCGAGATGATCCACGCCGCCGCCAAGGGCGAGCCGTATGCCTGTTTCGTGCGCCCCGATGCGCAAATTCCTTTTATGGCGATGCCGGATGGGGTAGGTGCGTTGCTGAAGTTGGCCGCGGCGCCCAGGGCTTCGCTGACCCAGACCACGTACAACCTCGGAGCCTTTGCGCCCACCGCCGACGACGTGCGCCGCGAGGTACTGCAGGCCTTCCCCGGCGCCCAGATGTCGTTTATCGTCGATACCAAGCGCCAGGGCATCATCGATTCGTGGCCCGCGGATGTCGATGATGGAGCCGCTCGAAAAGACTGGGGCTTCGCACCGGAATTCGACTTCGAACGTGCATTTCGGGACTACCTCATTCCCACAATTCGACGACGATACGATCGGAATCGATAAGCGATCTCCGATTCCAGATTGGAGAATCAGACAAGATGCCGCTTTTGACTGTAGAGGGAGAAGGTTCGTTCGAGGTGCCGGTAGGCAAGCGCCTGGTGCTGGCGCTCGAGCAGGACGCGCACATTGATCAACTGCACGCCTGCAGCGGAAAGGCGCGCTGCACAACCTGCCGTGTGGAATTCATCTTCGGGGAGCCCGAGGCGAGGACCGAGGCCGAAACTGCGGCACTCACGTCCAGGGGTCTGACCGGTGTGCGACTGTCGTGCCAGATTCTTATGAACCACGACATGACCGTGCGGGCCATCAGCCGCCTGGCCGGCTCCGGCCGTGCAGATGCAGGGCGTACGCCTGCGGACGTGATCGAGCCGTAAAGAAATTAGGAAGTTGGGAACTGAGGAACGGAGTAACTCAGGAACTGTGCCACGGTTACGTCGTCTCTGCGTGATCGACCCGCCCTTGCTCCTACAGGCGTATCGTCAGGGCTACTTTCCCATGGCGATGGAGGATGGCCGCATTGGCTGGTTCTCGCCAGACCCACGCGCGATCCTGCCGCTTGATTTGATTCGAGTGTCGCGCAGGCTTGCGCGCGTCGTGCGGTCGACGCGCTTCGACGTGGTGATCGACCGCGACTTTCAAGGTGTCATGCGCGCGTGCGCGGCCGGTCGCGAAGAGGGTACATGGATCTCGGAAGACATTCTGGAATCGTATGTGGCGTTGCACCGCCTCGGCGTGGCCCACTCGGTTGAGGCGTGGCGTGACGGTCGCCTCGCTGGTGGGCTGTATGGCGTCCATCTGGGCGGCGCGTTTTTTGGCGAGTCGATGTTCCATCATGAGACGGATGCGTCAAAGGTGGCATTGGTCGCCCTGGTGTCGCACATGCGCGCACGTGGGATGACGCTGCTGGACATCCAGTGGGTCACACCGCACCTGGCGCAATTTGGCGTGGTGGAAATTGCCAGGGCCGACTATATGAGGCGGCTCACGCACGCGATCGATAATCCGTGTACGTTTATGTGAGGAGGATACAGTGGCGAATGTGAGTCGAAGCGTAGGGTTACTGCTGATGATCGTGGGCGTGAGCGGTTATGTCATGACCGGCAGGGTGAGCCTAACCGCGCTCATCCCAGCGGCGTTCGGCTTGGTGATTTCCATGCTGGGGTTTTACGCCCGCCATGAGGACAATCGCCGGACGGCGATGCACCTGGCGATGGGTATCGCGCTGGTGGGCATGCTTGGGTCGATTTCGGGCCTGCTGTCGATTCCGGCATTGCTGTCGGGCGAGGTGGCCATGCCTGCGGCCGTCGTTTCACGCAGCGCGATGGCCGTGATCCTGCTGGTCTACCTTGCGATGGGGTTTAACAGCTTCCGCGCGGCCCGCGAACGGCGCTAGCGCACGACTGGGATGCTCACCATGAAGAGCATGACGCTCCATGAAGGCGCCGCGCTTCTGATAGCACCACGCATTGTTTCGTGGGTCTTCATGGCCTTTATGGTGAAAGCCTTGAGGCTTTAGTGCACCGTGTACGGTTCGCTCAACGTGAACGGAGCGATGGTCGCGTCGAACTGCTCGCCGTCCTTAGTGGTCATCTGGTACGTGCCCTGCATCAAACCAAAGGGCGTGGAGAGCGGGCATCCCGACGTATAGGTGAACGTCTCGCCTGGCCCGAGCGTCGGTTGCTGGCCGACGACGCCGGGGCCGCGCACCTCTTCGACCTGGCCTGCGCCATCGGTAATAACCCAATGACGCGTCAGCAACTGCACCGAATCCTGGCCTTCGTTGGCGATGGTGATGGTGTACAAGAAGAACCACTGCGTCTCTGACGGCTTCGAGCGCTCGGGCGAATACTGAGCCGTCACCGACACGCGTACGTGACGTGTGACCGCCTCAGATGTGAACATAGGCCCTGTGGAGCATGACCTGATGATGAACCAAGGGGAGGCCGGTCGGCAAGCCGCACGCGCTGGTTTGTGCGCCGCCTGCCGCCATGCACGATGGATTCAGAACGACCGCGGCTCGCGGTTCCTGCGGTGCGGCTGGTCAGATACCGACCCGCGGTTCCCGAAGTTTCCCGTGCTACCTGTGCGCCACTGTAAAATACCCGCGATGCACACCATCCTGCCCGCGCGCCTCAAGCCAGGCGTGTCTTCTGGCGACATTCCTGCCCCCGTTCCACAGGCGGCCGGTTCCACCACCCTCATTCGCGGCCGCGCCCTGATCATCTGGGATTCCAAGGCGCCGGCGGGCAGCAAAAAGCTCGACGCCATCGACACCGACCAGATCACGCCGGCCACCGACTGTGTGTCAGAGAGCCTCGAGACCCTGGACGAACGGTGGAAGGCCGGCTCGTTCCGCCACCTGATGCCTGATTTTCGCGCTCGCGTGCATCGCGGCGAGACGTTCCTCATTGCCGGCGATCGTTTCGCGATCGGGTCCTCGCGCGAAATGAGCCCTGCGGGCCTCAAAGGCGTCGCCGAAGAGGTGGGGCTCGAGCTGGTCATCATCGCCGGCAACAACATGGGCGACATCTTCCGGCGCAACGCCTTCAACCTCGGCCTGCACGTGGTGCAGTGTCCCGAGGCCGTGGCCGATGCGAAGGATGGCGACGAGTTCACGTTTGATCCCGTGTCACGGGCCATTGCGAACATCACCCAGGGCAAGAGCTATGTGCCGGTGCCGCTGTCGATGAAAGAAGAGGAAATCCGTCGAGGCGGCGGCATCTTCGCTGTCGGACGCCGCGAGTTCAGACGTTCAGTGGAGGTCCTGCCCTCGCTGGACTGGGCAGACGAGGCGCTGGCCCGTGGGATGACCACCACGGAACAGATCATCTGGGCGCACCGGATGGATCGAGATCTCACGCGCGCCGATTTCAAACCCGGCGCCACGCTCCGGGCCTATGCCGACCTGCTGCCGGCCTCCGATGGCACCGCGCCATTTTCCATTCACACGTTCAACCAGATTACGGGCGGCCGGGTGATCGACCCGCGCCAGGCGGCCGTGGCCAACGACCACTTCGTCTTCACTGGCAAGGACGAAGACGACAAGCAGACGTCCATCGGCCGGGCCTTCGCGAAGTTCCACGGCATGGAGAAGCCGTACTACGCCACGCCTGGCGACGGCATTTTTCATTTCTACTTTCCCGAGCAGGGGCTGGTGATGCCCGGGCAGTTTATTCCCGGAGCCGACTCGCACAGCCGTGCGTACGGAGCCTACGGCGCGGTGGGCATCGGCGTGGGGTCAACGACCCTGGGTTTCGGATGGTCTACCGGCTACATCTACTTCACTCTGGCGAAGCAGCGCCGCGTCTCGTTTGTCGGCCGCCTCAACCCCTGGGTCGGCGGCAAGGATGTGGTGCTTGAACTGTTGCGGCGGTGGGGCGCCAAACAGTCGCAGGGCATGTCGGTGGAGTTTGTGGATGCCACGCGCCAGTTGCCGATGGTGTCGCGCAACACCATTGCGAACATGATGGCCGAGGCTGAGGCCCTCAACGGGATCTTCGCACCCGACGAAACTACGCGCGAGTGGTATCGCGCCAAAGGCATCACCGACCTTCCCTACCCGATGGTCACGCCCGGAGCCGACGCCGTTTACGAGATCGACGAGGTGTTCGACTTGTCGGAGGTCGCCCCGATGATCGCCAAGCCGTTCAGCCCCGGTAATGCCTTCCACGCCGGAGAGGTGGCGCGCGAGCGAGTCACCTTCGACAAGGCGATGATTGGGTCGTGCACCAACGGTAGCTACGACGACCTGCTGCAGGCCGCGCTGGTGCTGCGCGCAGCGCGAGGCCTCGGCCGCGTCAAGGCCGCCACCGAGTTCAAGGTGTTCCCCGGGAGCGGCGGCGTGGGCCGGCAGATCGAAACGGCGGACGCGCGGCTCGAAGGCGAGTCCATCGCCGACGTCTTCCGCTCCGTCGGCGCAGTCATTCGGCAGTCCTGGTGTGGCCCCTGCTTCGGTCAGGGTGAAGACGCGTTGTCGCCAGGCCAGCGGGCGATCACCTCGTTCAACCGCAACTGGCAGAATCGTATGGGCTACGGAGGCGAGGGCTTTCTCGCCTCTCCAATCGTCGTCGCCGCGTCCGCGATGCTCGGATACATGGGGGGGCCTGAAGAGTTGGGGATTTCGTGGGATCCCGCGACGTTTGCGATTTGATGTAGTAACATCACTACATCATGGCAAAGTCGGGGAGGCGTACCGCCATCATTACTCTGTCGAGCCGGGATTTTAATCAACACGCCAGTGAGGCGAAGAAGGCGGCCGACAACGGGCCGGTTTTTATCACCGACCGTGGCCGTCCGGCCCATGTGCTCTTGAGCATCGAGGACTATCGCAAGTTGGTCGGAGGGCGAGTCACACTGGCCGAGGCGGTGGCGCAGCCAGGCGTGGCGGACGTCGATTTTGACCCGCCGCGCGTGGCAGGCCTCCACCGCCCTCCCGACTTGTCCTGATGTTCCTGCTCGACACCAACGTTGTGTCGGAATTGCGGCGGCCCGACAAGGCTGACGCGCGCGTTTTGGTGTGGGCTGCCGCATCGCCGGTGGCCGACTTCTTTCTCTCAGCGATTTCCGTGCTCGAACTGGAACTCGGCGTAGTGATGGTCGAGCGGCGGGATGAGGCACAGGGCAAAATACTGCGGGCCTGGCTGGACGGACAGATCCTGCCGCAGTTCGAGGGGCGCATTCTGCCAGTGGATACGACGGTCGCCCTTCAGTGTGCGCGGCTGCATGTGCCAGATCCGCAGTCGCACCGTGATGCAATGATCGCCGCCACCGCGTTGGTGCACGCAATGACCGTGGCCACCAGGAACGTGTCAGACTTCGCGCCAACGGGCGTCCGGACGTTTAATCCATGGACCGACGGCTGAGGCGAATGCAAAGGGGAAACTCTGTGAGTGCACGCGTGATCCGGAATTGCTTCATTGGCGGCATTGCCGCATTCCTTTGCCTCTTTGGCTCATTGCCTCATTGGTTAATTAACGGAGAGCCATCCGCCGCCGGTGTCGTGTCGTTGTCCGCCGCGGTTGGGCAGTCGGACGTAGTCCTTGTCTCCGGCATGGTGATCACCTCGAACACAAGAGTAAAGCCAGGCGTCTATCGGTTGCCTGGCTCTCAAGCCAAACCGGCCGTGATAGTCCGCGGTTCAAATATCACGCTTGAGCTGACTGGGGTCGTAATCGAAGGAGGCGACCCCTTCGCCGATCCGGACGGCTACCTCGGTACGGGCATCGAGATTGACGGCGGCGACCGCGTCACTATCAAAGGTGGCGCTATCCGTGGCTACAAGGTCGCCATCCTCGCGCGCAAGTCGCCATTCCTGCATCTGACTGATCTGAATCTGAGCTACAACTGGAAGCAGCGCCTTTGGTCGGGCATCGAAAAAGAGAGCCTAGTTGATTGGATGTCGTACCACAACAACGAGAAGGACGAATGGCTGCGATTCGGCGCTGCCATCTACCTCAGCGAGTGTGATGATGCGGAAATTGACCACGCGCGGGCGACGCAGGGTCAAAATGGTCTGATGGTAACGCGATCCGCGCGCCTCAAGATCTGGAACAACGACTTTTCGTATTTGTCATCGATCGGCCTCGGGATGTATCGCACCACCGACAGCATGGTGGCGCACAACAAGTTCGACTACGCGGTGCGCGGCTACAGTCACGGCTTCTATTTCCGCGGCCAGGACTCAACCGGGATCCTGATGTACGAACAGTCCAGTCGCAATACGTTTCATCACAACTCCGCCACACACGGCGGCGACGGCCTGTTCATGTGGGCGGGGCAGTCGACGATGGACACCGGCCAGGGCGGGGCGAATGACAACGTGTTCTTTGAGAACGACTTCAGCCATGCGGTGGCCAACGGGATCGAGGTCACCTTTAGCAGGAACCGGTTCATCGGCAATCGTGTGGACGATTGCTGGCACGGGGTCTGGGGCGGATACAGCTACGACACCGAGTTCCTGAATAACTCGTTCGCCGGCAACGATGAGGCCATTGCGATCGAACACGGCCAGAATATCGCCATCGCCGGCAACACCTTCAATGGCGACAAGGTGGCCCTGCGGCTCTGGGCGAACGCCACACAGGACCCGAGTTGGGGATACGCCAAGTTTCGCGACACCCGCAGCCGCGACTACCGGATCGCCAACAACACGTTCGAGAATCACGGTTCGGTGCTCGATGTGATCAGAACCAGCGGCGTACGGCTTTCCAAGAATGCCGTGCGCGGCACCATGGGCGCGCTGATGAAAGGCGGCTTGGATGTCGATGGGCTGCAGTGGGACGCCGCGCCGGTGACCACGACGGTTCAGCGTGAAGTGGTGCCCACTCCTGCTACGTGGTTGCCGCTTCCCGACGGCATGAACGCCCTCCTTCCCGAGGGCGCGCGACGTGGCCGCTCCACGATCATCGTGGACGAATGGGGCCCGTACGATTACCGTCATCCCAAGCTGTGGCCGGTGGGGAAGGCGACCGACCGGCCTTTAAGGCTTCGCGTGCTTGGACCGCCGGGGCAGTGGAAGCTGGTTTCCGCGCGGGGCGGGGCGGTCAACACCAGCGCCGGCGCCATAGGCGCTGAAGTCGTGGTGACACCGGCTGGTGAAGGCCTCGATCTGCGCCTCGAGTTCGAATACCTCGGCACCGAAGTGGTGGACCCGCGTGGCCGCAAGACCCCCGCAGGGCAACCCCATCGCTTCGTCTACGAACAGTTCGAGCCCGCCATCGCCTGGAACACTCGCTGGTGGACGTGGGACGAAAAGGCCGACCCACTCACGGCGCCCCAGGCGTTTGCTGACAGGCTCAATGAGCCCCCGACGAAGACCGAGGTCGTGCCCCGGTTTGACCTCATCAGCGGCCGCCTAATGATGCCCGATCTACCCGCTGATCGGCTCGCGATGCGTGCCGAAGGCACCGTGACACTTCCGGCCGGCAACTACGAACTCGTAACTATCACCGACGACGGCATCCGGGTGTGGCTCGGCGACAAGCTAATGCTCGAGCGTTGGGACATCCACGGTTCGGAAGTCGATCGCGTGCCCTTCACTGCCGGACGTCACCGAATCCGCCTTGAATATTTCGAGGCGACCGGCTGGGCCGAACTCAAAGTCATGATCAAACGCCGATAGTTGTTTCTTCCGCACACACCCATGGAAATATTCACCTCGCCAGAACTGTTGATTGCGCTTGTCACCCTGACGTTCCTCGAGATCGTACTGGGTGTTGATAATGTCATCTTTATTTCGATCTTGTCTGGCAAGCTGCCTAAAAATCAACAGAAGCGCGCGCGTCGTGTCGGCCTGATGGCCGCCATGCTCATGCGCATCGCGCTGCTCTTTTCGCTCTCGTGGATGGCGCGACTCACCGCGCCGCTGTTCACCATCATGTCGTTAAGCGTCTCTGGCCGTGACCTGATCCTCATCTTCGGTGGATTGTTCCTGTTGGCCAAGGCCACCTACGAGATTCACGACAAGCTGGAAGGTGAGGAAGGACATGCCACCGGGAAAGCCGCTGCGACGTTCGCCAGCGTCATTACCCAGGTCATGCTGCTCGATATAGTATTTTCGCTCGATTCGGTGATCACCGCCATTGGCATGTCCGAAAATCTGACGGTAATGGTGACCGCCGTGATACTGGCCGTCCTGGTGATGCTCCTGGCCGCCGAACCCATCTCTGATTTTGTGGAAGTTCACCCCACGGTCAAGATCCTTGCGTTATCGTTCCTGTTGCTGATTGGGTTCTCGCTTGTGGCCGATGGGCTCGGGCAGCACATCTCGAAGGGCTACATCTACTTTGCGATGGGCTTCTCGGTGTTCGTCGAATTCATCAACATCCGCATCAAGGGCCGGCGCAAGGTGAAGCCGGTCGAACTCCGGCACAACTACCCGGAGTAAGCGCCTCGGCCTTGAAGAGCAGGCCGCGTACGTAGCTCCGGCTGGTCTTCACCAGCCTCCGCCGAGGCCATGGCGCAGATGGTCGCCGTCGAGCAGCATCGTACGGCGGCCCGCGTCGAGCTGGCGGCGTTCGACGCCACGCGCGATCGTGGTCTTGCCGGCGCTCGACATGCCTGTGAGTCACACCACGGAGGCCCGGTGACCTTGCGGGCTCTCATATGCCCTGCGTGCGATGTTCCATCCCTGCTTCGTCATCTCAGCCGACACCTGTGTGTCGGCCTGGGTTTCGCCACGCATCGTGCCCACCGCTGCAGTGGCGCTAGTCGCCGGGTCAATCAGGATAAATGAGCCCGTCGCTGAGTTGAGGCAATACGAGTGGAAGAAGATCGGGTCGGCCGTGGATGCGCCGGTCATCATGTTGCATGTATTCTCCCCATGGCCTAGCGTGTCGGCGCTGATGAATGTGCGTCGCGGCGTGGCGACAGAGCAGTCGGCGCCGTCGATCGTGATTTTCTATTCTCGCTCGGCGCGCCGCCCGTCGATCATCCGCGTCAGGTTCCTCCGGTGCTCGCCAAGCCGCCGGCTGGCGCTCGCCACGGCCTCGAGCTGGTCCTCGAAAATGAACTTCGTATCGTAGAACAGACGCCCGATGAGCGTGCTCTGGCCGTCGTCCACGCGGCCGGCGGTGGTGAAACGAAGCAGGTCCATCAGCAATAGCCCTGCCGCTTCCGGTCTTCCATGGCGGTGTTGGACTACTGCTCGTCGGCGCGGCCGCCGCGTTAGGTCACGCGTGCCGCAGCGGTGTCCAGGATGATGTCGGCCACGCTCGATGCGGTGGATTCCGCCGCGCCTGTGCAGGTGGCGTCACCTCCGATGCGAAAACGGATTGTACGCTTCGACACGCGTTCGTCAGGTTGGATCACGATGTGCGGGGCCCGGGCCAACAGCATGCCCGATCGGTCCAACACTTCGCGCTCGTAGGCGAAACACAGATCAGGTAGCGGGATGTTTCTGGCCCCGATGTATTTCCAGATGTCGAGCTCCGTTTAGTTCGATAACGGAAAGGCCCGGAAATGCTCACCCGGGTTCTTGCACCCGTTATACAGGTTCCACAATTCCGGCCGCTGGTTCTTCGGGTCCCACTGGCCGAAGGCGTCACGATGCGAGAAGATACGTTCTTTCGTACGCACCTTTTCTTCATCGCGCCTCGCTCTACCAACGGCAGCATCAAGGCTCAGTTCCTTGATCGCATCAAGCAAGGTCGTGGTCTGCAGTGCGGTTCGGCTGGCAGTGGGTCCGGTTTCTTCGTAGACCCGGCTCTGGTCGATGGAGTCCTGCACCCGCCGCACCACAAGCGTGCACCCCATCTGCGCCACGAACCGGTCGCGGACGGTCAGGGTCTCAGAGAAGTTGTGGCCCGTATCGATGTGGAGCAGTGGGAACGGCACGGGGCCTGGAGCAAAAGCCTTGCGCGCGAGCCACGTGACCACGACGGAGTCCTTGCCGCCTGAAACCAGGAGAGCGAGCCGCTCAAACTGCGCCGCCACTTCTCTGAGGACGTGAACAGCTTCGCTTTCGAGCAGCGACAGGTGTCCACGGTCTGTCTCCGACATTTACTTGAGCAGCATTTCCATCAACACACGCACCACGCCCTCGCCGTTGTTGACGGCCATCGTGATGCCGATCGTGGCGACCGACACCATGCTGATGAGTTTGATCAGGATGTTGAGGGAGGGGCCCGACGTGTCCTTGAACGGGTCGCCGACCGTGTCGCCAATGACCGCGGCTGCGTGTCGCGGGTTCTTCGTTCGTTCCCCTGCCGCGTTCTCCAGATACTTGCCGCCGAGTTCACCCGACTCGATCCACTTCTTGGCGTTGTCCCAGCTGCCGCCCGCATTGGCCATGAAGATGGCCATCGCGAAGCCCGTGGCCAGACCTCCGGCCAACATGCCGATGACCCCGCCCACGCCGAACAGGATGCCGACAATCACAGGTATGATCACGGCCATCATCGACGGCACCACCATCTTCTTCAGAGCGCCGTCGGTGGAGATATCTACGCATCGCGCGTAGTCGGGCGTCGCCGTGCCTTCCATGATTCCGGGAATCTCGCGGAACTGGCGCCGCACTTCTTCCACCATCACAAGCGCCGCGCGGCCGACCGCCGTCATGGTCATCGCTGAGAATACAAACACGAGCAGCGTGCCGATGAACATGCCGCTGATGACCATCGGGTCCACGAGCGAAATGGTCTCGAGGAAATCCGCCTGGCTTCGCGTGCCCTGCGCCAAGGTGGCAAACGTCGCGATGAGCGCCAACGCGGTCAGCGCGGCCGAGCCAATCGCGAAGCCCTTGCCGATAGCGGCGGTGGTGTTGCCCAGGCTGTCGAGCGCGTCGGTGCGTTTGCGCACCCCGTCGCCCAGATGGCTCATTTCCGCGTTGCCACCGGCGTTGTCGGCAATCGGCCCGTACGCGTCGGTCGCAAGTGTGACGCCCAGCGTGGACAGCATGCCAACGGCCGCGAGCGCGATGCCATACAGCCCCAACGACGGGTCAGCGAAGCCACCCGCGAGGCCATAGGCCAGCGCCGTCGCGACGGCAATCGTCACGATTGGAATCCAGGTGGACATCATGCCCACGGCCAGGCCGCTGATGATGACCGTGGCAGGGCCGGTGGCGCTCGACTCGGCCACTTCCTGCGTCGGACGGAAGTCGTAGGCCGTGTAGTGTTCAGAACCCTGGCCGATGATGAGGCCAGAGACGAGGCCCACCACGGTGGCCAGCCACACGCCCCACCACGTCGCGCCTGGGATGAGGTTGTAGACATCTGCAAAGCAGATGTAGCAAATGACGCCCGACAGGACGCCGACGCCGATCGACGCGACGTTGACGCCGCGGTGAAGCGCGCCGAGCAGCTGTTTGAGCGAGGCGTTTTCCTGGGTGCGCACTAACTGGCTGCCAATGACCGACAGGAAGATGCCCACAGCTGCAATCGCCACCGGGGCGATGATCAGTGTCCACGCGGCTTCGGCGTGCCCGAGGCTGACCGCGGCGGCGGCGGCCAGTGCAATAGCTGCCAGAATCGAACCCTTGTACGACTCGTAGAGGTCCGCGCCCATGCCGGCCACGTCGCCGACGTTGTCGCCCACGTTGTCCGCAATCGTGGCGGGGTTGCGCGGGTCGTCTTCCGGAATGCCGGCTTCAACCTTTCCCACCAGGTCCGCGCCTACGTCGGCGGCCTTCGTGTAGATGCCTCCGCCCACACGCGCGAAGAGCGCCACCATCGACGCGCCCATCCCGAAGCTCACCATCACCTGGCCTACAAGCGCGGGCTGGTCGGGGGCGATCACGGCGAACAGGCCGAGCCAGGCCACGATGAAGAGCAGGCCGATGCCCACCACCGACAAGCCCATGACCGACCCGGCCTTGAAGGCAATCTGCAGCCCCGCGTTGAGGCCGTTTGTTTTATCCGTGCAGGCCCACGCTGTGCGGCTCGACGCATGCGTCGCGATGTTCATGCCGGTCCAGCCGGTCCAGAAGCTGCCGAGGCCGCCGGTGACAAATCCGAGGAGGATCCACACGGTCATCAGCGGGCCACCAGGCTGCTGGAAAAGCTGGTAATTGGCGCCGAACGCGACAAGCACGCCGACGACCACCAGGACCGGGACCACCACTTTAAACTGGCGGCGCAGATAGGCCGTGGCGCCGTCACGGACGTAGCCGGCGATTTCCTGCATGCGCAGGTTCCCAGGGTCCGCTTTCATGACGTCGCTGCGGTACTTTGCCGCCATGATCATGGCTGTCAGGCCACCCAGCAGGCCCAGCAGGAGCATTATCCAGAAGGTGTCGGTCACGGCGGAGCCAGTATTCGGAATCATCGTCAAGGGTTATATCATCCGGCCGTCGTGCCCGGCTACAATCCGAGAATGACGCGCATCCGCGCAGTGGTTCTCGTCGTGATCGCCACCACGGCGGTCGGCGTCTCGGCCCAGTCGTATACACCTCAGCGGGTCTTCGACTCGGCACGGGGCCAGTTGTCCGACTTCGAGTCGATGATGGCGGCTCTGGCCAAGGCCGACATCGTGTTTGTCGGCGAGCAGCACGATGACCCCAACACACACCGACTGGAGAGGGCCATTCTTGAGGGGCTGGCCCGCCGCAGAGGCGATGTCATCGTATCGCTTGAGATGTTCGAGCGCGATGTCCAGGGCCGCCTGGACCAGTTCCGCCTGGGTCAACTGGCCGAAGCGGATTTCCTCGCCGCCTCCCGCCCCTGGCCGCGGTATGCCACCGACTACAAACCTCTCGTGGACTTTGCCGTAGCCCATCAGTGGCCGGTGATTGCGGCCAATATCCCGCGGCCGTTCGCATCGGAAATTTCGAAGACCGGCCTCGACGTCCTCGTCGGCAAGCCGGCATCCGAAAGGGCGTGGTTCGCCGCCGACTGGCAGTGCCCGACCGACGACGAGTACTACCGGCGTTTCAAAGAAGTGATGGGCACACACGCCGGCGCGGCGGAAGTGGATCGGTTCTATGCGTCACAGTGCCTAAAAGACGAGACGATGGCCGAATCAATTAGCCTTGGCTGGTCCGCTGCGGCCTCGGCCAAACCCGGCACCCGCCCGGTCGTGGTGCACTACAACGGCGCGTTTCACTCCGACTACGGTCTCGGCACTGCATCCCGCGTCCGCCGACGCCTGCCGGCCGCGCACACCGTGGTCGTGTCAATGGTGCCGCTCGCAGACCTCGATGCGATCGCCCTCGAAGAACATCAGAAAAAGGGCGACTTCATTGTGTTTACCGTCAAGTGATCGCCCTATTTTTCACTACCCAGGCGCCAGGGCAGGTCGGCTATGGCATACGTCATGACCGCGATGGCGGCGGCGTTGTCGGCCATTTGTTTCGGCGTGATGCGGTCCACCGTGTCGGCCGGCGTGTGGTGAATCAGGAAGTAGTTGCCGCCCACTAGGTGTGACATGGATGGGATGTTGCCCGCCTGCACACTGGGCCCGATGTCCGCGCCGCCACCGGCGGCCTCGATCTTGTTGGCGCCCAGCGTCGCCAGCAGGCTGGCGATTGCGGTGATCGTGCGGCGCGCGCTGTCAGGGCCGCTGAACCCGAACCCGGCCGGGTCGAACACACCGCCATCGGATTCCAGCATCATGACGTGGTTCTTGAGGTCGGCCAGGTGCTGATCGCGGTAAGCGTTGCCTCCACGCATGCCGTTTTCTTCGTTCGTCCAGAGCACCACACGGACTGTGCGCCGCGGCCGCAACCCCAGGACCTTCATGAGGCGCACGGCCTCCCACGTGACAATGCACCCACCCGCATCGTCAGTCGCACCGACGCCGACATCCCACGAGTCGAAGTGACCGCCCATCACCACCAATTCGTTGGGCAGTTCGCGGCCGCGCAGTTCGCCGACGACGTTGAAGGATTCCACGTCCGCCTCGAAGTGCGCGTCCATCATGAGGGTCACGCGAATGGGCACGCTGCGGTTCTGCAGGCGCTGGAAGCGTTCGGCATCTTCGGCGGGAATGGCAGCGGCGGGAATCTTCGGCGCGTCGGGCGCGTACGTGGTGGAGCCGGTGTGGGGTGTGCGGAGTCCCGTGGGCCCCACGGCGCGGACCAGCATGGCGAGCGCGCCATGACGCGCTGCCCGTGAGGGACCGGCGGAGCGATACTGCACGGTTTCCCCGTAGGTTGTGAACGGCACATTGAAGAGCACGATCCTGCCTTTGACCTGTGCGGCCTTCGCTTCAAGGTCATCGAAGTTCCTGAGGACGATCACCTCGCCCGTGACGCCGTCCGGGCCGGTGCCCACGGAGTTGCCCAGACCGAGCATGACCAGCGGCTGCGGTACGGGATCGAGCAAGTGGAGGCTTTCGCGGCCGCGCACCCACTTGGGCACCAGCACACGTTCCTTGCGGACGTTTTCCAGTCCGTCCTTCTTCATGGTCTCGACCGCCCAATCGATGGCCCGTTCGAGACCGACCGAGCCCGACAGGCGAGGGCCGTAGAGGTCCGTCACTTCTGCGAGGCGCTGCCACGCAAAGTCCGAGGCCTGAGACGCCTCGATGAGGCGCTTCGCCGGCTCACGATACGCCTCGAGCCAATTGGTAGGCTGAGCCGACAGGGACAGGGAGGCCGACACTAGCAACAGTCCGGAGAGCACAATTCGTACAGGCATAGGTGATTCTCACACTTTCTGACTCGGGCTGCCTCGCTGTAATGGCGAAATGTCACAAGGCGACGCGATGGCGCCCGGAGTGGAGGTAGTTCATCGTCTGGACCGTAAGCATGAGCATGAAGTCGAGGCGGGTTTGTTCTTCGGGGTGCATCAGGCGAAGGTCGAGCTCGTCGGCGCGCCGGATCATGTTCACGATGACCTGATCGATGGTGTATTGGTACGATCCGGCCCACGCGGCGACATGTCGCCGCACGTCCCGCTGAATGCGTTTGATGAAGCGAGCCGCTTTCAGGTTCTGGTGATACTCCGGCGCGCTGGAGAAGAGCCGCCGCAGGTCGCGGTCGTAGAAGTTCGGGTGTTCCAGGCCGTACTGCTCGCGCTTCTTTGCGTAGTGGCGGCGCAGCGTGCCGCGTGCGCTGTCGATCGGTTCCACCCGGCGGCGCGAGGTCACCATGGGTGGCTGTCCCGCTAGGCCGCGCATCAACTGATCCATGTATTCGAGCTTTTTGAGTGCCGGCCAGTCGTTGAAACGCACCCGCCAGTCGCTGTCTGGCGTCAGCCACACCGCGAACGTCTCGGCGAAGTCCTCGTCGGGATGGCTCTGGGCGTACCAGGAGTCCAGGTGCAGGACAAAACTCTTGGAATACGGTTTGGGGAGGTAGACCTCTGGATACTCCACGGACGGTTTCCCAAACAGGTTGACCCGGCGGCGGCGGCGGCGAAGGTTGTAGGCATTGTCGATGGCGTGGCCAGCCTCATGCCGCAGGATCTGCATGAACCACTCGGGGGTGCCGCCTTCGACTTCCAGCATCTGCGCCTTCTCCAGTTTCATGAGCCGCGGATGCGCCAGGTAGAAGGGGATGGCGATGCCCGGCACGCCATCCGGGCAGAACCACTCGGTGGAGAGCCAAAAGTGCGGCCGAAAGGTGATGCCCCTGGCGGCCAGTTCCTCATGAAGTTGGCTGATTCTGGGCTCCAGGGCCGAGCCATCGATGGTCAGGCCGAGGGCGCAGAGCCGGATATCGAGCAACGCTTCATCGCCCAGGTCCGGCCACTCGGGTCGGGCGGGCGGGCCGGAGTCAACCGGGGTGGAGGGCGGCGTGTCTGAGGGAAAGGTCACGGCTGCGCTGGGAAAGGCTTATAATAGCCGCCGAAGCGGACTACCCCCAAGGGAGAAGCTATGAACGTGTTTCGTACAGCAGTAATCCTCGTCGCCCTGGCCAGCCTCACCGCAGGCCCGGCGCTCGCTCAAACATCCCCTCCGTCCACCCAGCCGCCCCCGACCCAGCAGCCACCCCCCAAGCCGACAGCAAAACCAGAAGAACCGATAGGCTATAAGGAGACCGTAGTCGTATCGGCCTCCAAGACTGAGCAGCAGCTGGTGAACGCGCCAGCCACGATGTCGGTCATCGGCCCCAGGGCCCTGGAAGTGGCGCCGTCCAATAACTACGCCGACCTGCTGCGGTCGGTGCCCGGCGTCAACATCACGCAGATTTCCGCGCGTGACATCAACATCACGAGTCGGTCGGCGACCAGTTCGCTGGCCACCTCGCAGCTGGCGGTCCTCGACGGCCGCACGCTCTACCAGGATTTCTTTGGGTTCGTCATGTGGGACTTCATGCCGTCGAATACCAACGAGATCAAGCAGATCGAAATCATCCGCGGGCCGGCATCGGCCGTGTGGGGCGCCAACGCGCTCAGCGGGGTGATCAACGTGATCACGAAGACGCCCCGTGAAATGGAAGGGACGAGCCTCCTCATGGGCGCCGGCAGCTTCGGCAAGCAGTACTGCGGTGTCAATCCTCTGGCAAACGGGCCCTGTGTGGTGGCCAACAAGGCCGCCAAGAATGGCGCGCTGATTTACGGCAACATCACCCACGCGCAGGTCATTAACGACAAGTGGGCGTACAAGCTGTCGGTGGGCACGTATCAGTCGGACGCCTTCGCGCGTCCCACGGGCCTGATCCGCGGTAACACCACCGGCACCCCGTATCCCACGTACAAAAACACCGGCACGTCGCAGCCGAAAGTGGATCTGCGCTTTGACTACGACGGCACCGAAGGCCAGCGATGGACGTTCTCGGGCGGGCACGCCGGCACGGACGGCATCATGCACAGCGGCATCGGCCCGTTCGATATCAAGCCGGGCACCACGTTCAGCTACGGCAAGATCAACTACTCCAAAGGTGCGCTTCGTGTGCAGGCGTTCATGAACGCCCTTGAGGGCGACGCCACCAATCTGGTGGCGGTGGATACGGCAGGCGTCCCGATCACCCTGGACTTCAACACGAAGACCTTTGACCTCGAGCTGAGTAACACCAAGGTTGCCGGCAGAAACGTGATCACCTACGGCGGTAACGTTCGCTACAACCAGTTTGACCTGTCGCTCGCCACCCTGGAGAATCAACGCAAGGAAGGTGGCATCTACGTGCAGGACGACATCCTCATGGGCGAACGCGCCCGTCTCGTCCTCGGTGCGCGTGTGGACAAGTTCACGTCCATCGAGACCCCGGTAGTCTCGCCGCGTGTGGCGCTTCTCCTGAAGCCCAACGCCGACTCCACGATTCGCCTGTCGTACAACCGCGCATTCCGCTCGCCTTCGGCGATCAACAACAACCTCAACACCGTTGTGACCAATCCGATTCCGCTCGGATTATTCAATCCGGCGTTTGGCGCCACGGTCTTCCGTGTGCCGACGGCCGCTGTGGGCAATCCGAATTTGAAGGAAGAACGCATGACTGCCTTTGAGTTGGGGTACTCGGCCACCATCGACAACCGCGTCACCATCTCCGCCGCCTACTACTACACCAAGTGGGCCGACCAGATCTTCTTCACCCAGACTGGCGAGTACGGTCCGTTTTCGCCACCCCCGGGCTGGCCCGCTGTGCTAAATCCAGCCTGGGCGGCCCTCTACACGGGGCTCGCCACTGGCAGACCTGTCCGGTTCCCGACCCAGTTCACTTATCTGAATCTGGGCGAGGTCAACAACCAGGGTGTGGAACTTGGCGTGGACGCGTCGCTGAATTCGACCACATCGGCCTACGTGAACTACTCCTACCAGCGGGACCCGGATCCCAACTTCGCGTTGAGTGAACTCAATCTCGCGCCGAACAACCGATTCAGCATGGGGATGAACTACTCCGGCCCACGGATGTTCGGTTCGGCCTCGGTAGCCTACGCGGGCGAAGCCTTCTGGCAGGACGTGCTTGACGCGCGCTACGTAGGGACAACTCCGGCGCAGACCACGATTAACGGAAGCTTCGGCGCCAAGTGGTCGGGTGGTCGATACATCACCACCATAAAGGTCGTGAACCTGACTAATCGCCAGATCATGCAGCACGTCTTCGCTGACGTTTCACGCCGTCAGGTCATGGCAGAATTGCGCGTCAACCTGACGAAGTAGAACGGCAGGGTCTGCACATGAGCTCGTGGCTGATTGCCAAATCAGCTGCGAGCTCATGCTCGTTTCGGGGATAATTGAGCCGATTGTCGACTCCAAAACAGAAGATCCGCTGGTCCGCCGCCTGGTCTGAAGTGCGCGACCTCATCTGGGCGCGCCGCCGCCGCCTGCTGCTGGGACTCGTGCTCATGCTCGTCAGCCGGCTGGCCGGCATGGTCCTGCCGTACTTATCGAAATACCTGATTGACGACCTCACACTTGGGCGCGTCGACAGGCTGGCGACGCTCGCGTGGATTGTGGGCGGTGCGACGGTGGTCCAGGCCATCACATCGTTTGCCCTGTCGCAGGTGCTCGGCGTGGCCGCCCAGCGCGCCATCACCGACATGCGCCGGCGCGTGGAAGAGCACGTGATGCGGCTTCCGGTCAGCTATTTTGATAAAAACCAGACTGGACAGCTCATCTCGCGCGTGATGAACGACGCGGAGGGCATCCGCAACCTGGTCGGTACAGGACTGGCCCAGTTGGCGGGCAGCATGGTGACCGCCGTGATGGCGCTGGCGTACCTGTTCTGGGTCAACTGGCTCTTGACGGCCGTGACGCTCACGGTGCTTGCCGCGTTCGGCGGCGCCCTGGCCTATGCGTTCAAGCGGCTCAGGCCGCTGTTTCGCGAGAGGGGCAAGATTCAAGCGGATGTGACCGGACGGCTGAACGAGGCGCTGGGCGGCATTCGCGTGGTCAAGACCTACACAGCCGAGCGGCGCGAAGACCTGGTCTTCACTAGAGGAGTGCATCGGCTCTTCAAGAATGTCGCCCAATCGATGACGGGAGTTTCCGCGACAACCGCATTTTCCAGTGTCGTGATCGGCGCCATGGGCGTGGTCATCATCACCGTCGGGGGCAATGCCATCGTAGCCGGCACCATGACGCTTGGCGACCTGATCAGCTACATCTTTTTCACGGGGTTGATGGCCGCCCCGATCGTACAGATCGCGTCGATCGGCACGCAGATCACAGAGGCGTTCGCGGGACTCGATCGAATTCGGGAACTCCTCGATACCCCACGTGAGGACGCGGCGGACGCCTCCAACTCCACGGTGCTCGAACTCCGCGGCGAAGTGGCGTTTGACGACGTCTGGTTTGAATACCAGCCGGGTGTGCCGGTGCTCAAGGCGGTGTCGTTCAGCGCGCCGACGGGCAGCACCACGGCACTTGTCGGGTCGTCGGGCTCGGGCAAGAGCACTCTGCTGAGCCTGATCATGGCGTTCAACCGGCCGACCACAGGACGCGTAATGGTGGATGGCCGCGACCTGGGCGGCCTTCGACTGGGTGACTACCGCCATCACCTGGGCGTAGTGCTCCAGGACAATTTTCTCTTTGATGGCCCGGTGGCCGACAACATCGCCTACGGCCGGCCCGATGCGACAGACGACGATATCCGCCGTGCGAGCCAGGTGGCGCATGCCGACGAATTCATCGAGGGCTTTGAGAAGAAGTATCAGACGGTGGTCGGTGAGCGCGGCGTGCGGCTCTCAGGAGGGCAGCGGCAGCGCGTGGCGATTGCGCGGGCGATCCTCGCAGACCCCAGGATTCTGCTGCTGGACGAGGCAACATCGAGCCTCGACAGCGAAAGCGAGGCCATGATTCAGGACGGTCTGCGGTCACTGCGTCGAGGCCGCACGACCTTCGTCATTGCACATCGGCTGTCGACCATCCAGTCCGCCGATCAGATTCTGGTGCTCGAACACGGCGAGATTGTCGAGCGCGGCACCCACACGCAATTGTTGGCGCGGCAGGGCCGCTACCGCCAGTTGTACGACAAGCAGTACCATTTCGAAGCCGATCGTTTCATCAATCCCGGCGAAGACTTCACACCAGAGCCACCCAAGGCGCCGGTGGTAAAGCCGCCCGCATCCCGGGGCTTCCGGGCAGAATAGAGCACGCGTCGCGTTATGGCCCAATTCATCTACACCATGAAGGGCCTGGGCAAGGTATATCCACCTGACCAGGTCGTGTTCAAAGACATCTGGCTCTCCTTCCTGCCTGGCGCGAAGATCGGCGTTATCGGCAGCAACGGGACCGGCAAGTCCACCCTCCTCAAGATCATGGCGGGCATGGACCCGCACTATCTCGGCGAAGCGTTCCGGGCCGAGGGCACCACTGTCGGGTTTCTGCAGCAGGAGCCGCAACTTGATGAGAGCAAGACGGTACTGGGCAACGTGGAAGAGGGCGTAGCCGCCACTCGGGCGTTGCTGACCCGGTTCGACGAGATCAACGAGAAGTTCGCTCAGGAGATGTCCGACGAAGAGATGGACAAGACTTTGGCGGAACAGGCGCGCGTGCAGGATGCCATCGAAGCCGCCAACGCCTGGGACCTGGACGCCCGCGTGGAGCAGGCCATGGACGCGTTGCGCCTGCCTGCGCCTGACGCCGATGTCAGCAAACTGTCGGGGGGCGAGCGTCGGCGGGTGGCGTTGTGCCGGCTGTTGCTGCAGTCGCCCGACTTGCTGTTGCTCGATGAACCGACGAACCATCTGGACGCTGAGTCGGTGGCCTGGCTCGAACATTTCCTGCACGCCTATGCCGGCACCGTGGTGGCG
>SYFT01000050.1 GCA_005799825.1 Acidobacteriota bacterium
GAGGCGCACGCCGAGGAAGACAAGAAGCGCAAGGAAGAAGTGGAGACGCGCAATCGCGCCGACCAGGCGGTGCACGCGGCGTCCACGTTCCTTAAGGAGTCGGGCGACAAGGTGTCGGCGGCCGATCGCATGGCGATTGAGTCGGCGGTCAATGATGTGAAGCAGGCGCTTGAGGCGAACGATGCGGCCGCCATCAATCGCACGCTGGACGCGTTGATGCAGGCGCAGGGCAAGGCCGCGCAGGAACTCTACAAGCAGGCCGGGTCGGATGCTGCGGCGGGTGCGGCCGGCGGGGGCGCACAGCCCGGTGGCGACACCGCGGGTGGCGACGTCATTGACGCGGAAGTGATTGAAGACGAGAAGAAGTAATGAACCTGTATGGCACGCTCGATTTGACGCCGGCGGCCACGCTGGCCGATATCGAGCGCGCATATCTCAGGCTGGCGAGGCGGTATCACCCTGGCATCAACCCGGGTGACCGTCTCGGAGCCGAACGTTTTCGTCAGGTACAGGAAGCCTACGCGATACTGGGCGACCCTGCGCGGCGTCAGGAGTACGACGAAGGACAGCATCTGCATCACGACGTCGTCGAGACGACCATCGCGTTCGACGGGTTCGATTTCACGGCGGCGGCGCAGGGCGCGGAGGCGGCGACATTCTCAGAACTCTTCGCCGACGTCTTTCAGGACGCGACGCGCCGGGCGATGGCGCACGACCAGGGTGGGGCACTCGAACTCACCATGCAGGTGTCGTTCGAAGAGGCGATGCGTGGTGGGGCGGCGCCCGTTTCGGTGGTGCGTCGCGAGCGGTGTCCCGCATGTGGCGGCGCGGGCGTGGTCGCGCTTGAGTCAGAAGCCTGCTCCGCGTGCCATGGCCAGGGGGCCATCAGATGGGCTCGCGGCCACATGGTGTTTACCAAAGCCTGTGAGCCGTGTGGCGGGTCTGGGCGGTTGACGCGGGCGGGGTGCCGAATATGCGCCGCGACCGGTGTGCAGACCCGTAGCGAATTGGTGACGGTGCACGTGCCGGCGGGCATCGAGTCGCAGGCGCGGCTTGTGGTGCCAGGGCGCGGGCACGCCGGCGAGCGTGGCGGGCCGGCAGGGGATTTGTATGTGACCATCGAGGTGGCGTCCCATCCGGTGTTTCATCGCGACGGATTAGATCTGCATGTAAAGGTGCCGGTTGCGATTCATGAAGCCGCGCTCGGAGCCCGCATTGACGTTCCAACGCTGGCGGGTCCAGTGAAAGCCCGGGTGCCACCGGGCACGGCGGCAGGCACCCGTCTTCGCCTCCGCGGCCACGGCGTGCCGAGCCAACTCGGACCCGACGCTGCCGGAGACCTCATCGTCGAGCTCCAGATCGTATTGCCGCCCGTCCAGGACGAGCGGTCGAAAGCACTCCTGCGCGAGTTTGCACGGTTGAATCCCGTGGACGTACGCGCACACCTGTTTGACTCGTGAGAAGAAAGGCGGAAAGTACAGCCATGACCAGACGAACGGGCACCGGCAAGGGTTATTATATGATTAGCGCGGTGTCGACGAAGTACGACATCCATCCTCAGACGCTGCGGCTTTACGAGCGCGAGGGCCTACTTGCTCCCTCTCGCACCGAGGGCAACACGCGACTCTATTCCGATGAAGACCTGCAGCGCCTCGAAACCATCCTGGCGCTGACGCGGGAACTCGGCGTGAACCTCGCCGGCGTCGAAATCATCCTCAACATGCGCCAGAAAATGGAGCGCATGCAAAGCGAGGTTAACGAGTTCATGGCGTACGTCAAGACAGAACTCGCTCGCGGGTTGGGAGACTGGGAACAGAGGCTCAATACGGCGCTGGTGCCCTCAGGACACAAAGACGCGAGCAAAGACGCCGGATTGTGACATTTCACAATTACAGAATTACTGTTACGCTAGTCGTCCCGTGGAATGCACAATCTGCAATGGAACAGGGTGGAAGCCGATTGTTGTCGGCGAGATTCGGCGCGTTGAGCGTTGTGAATGCTGGCGCGCGCAGGCCTCGTCTCGTCTGATGCACGACGCGCGGATTCCGCCGCGCTATGCGCGATGTGATCTCTCGAATTTCGTCACCTATCCAAACGAAAAGCTGCAGCTCACGCTCACGCGTGCCAGGAAATTCGCCGACACGTTCCCCGCCGTGACGAAGGGCTTGTGCCTGATCGGTCCGCCTGGAATCGGCAAGACGCACATTGCAGTGGGCGTGCTGCGCCAGTCGATTCAGCGCACCGGCGTGCGTGGGTTGTTCTACGACGTTCGCGAACTGCTCAAAATGATTCGGTCCACCTACAACCCGGTGGTGCGCACCGCCGAAATGGATATCCTGCGTCCCGTGATGGACGCGGAACTCCTGGTGCTGGACGATCTCGGCGCGGAAAAGCCCTCGGAGTGGGTGGAAGAGACGATGAACCTCATCGTCAACACTCGATACAACGAGCGGCGGCCGACGATTTTTACCACCAACTACGAAGACACGCCCGACGACAGCAATCTTGATTCGCTCAAGGTGCGCGTCGGGTTCCGGATGCACTCGCGGCTCCACGAGATGTGCGAGTTCCTGGAGTACGAAGGCCCCGATTTTCGGATGCTCGGCCCTGGCAGCGGCGCCGAGGAGTTGGCGATTCTCTGGAAGGACGGCAAGGGCCGTCGCGCACTGCCGCCCAAGGCGCGTAGCCAGGCGCGCGCCCAGTTGCGCGAAAACGACCCGCTTCGCTCGCTCAAGCAACCCGGCCCCTCGCGCGAACTGAAGTGGCCCGGCGGCAAAGCCGGCCGAGGTTAGCCTGGACCCCAAGCCCAGGGACCCCTACCTGGGGCTCTACCTCCACATCCCCTTCTGCCAGGCGATCTGCTCGTACTGCAATTTCAATCGCGGGTTGCTTGATGCCGATTTGAAGGGCCGTTATGTGGCCGCCCTTAAATCAGAGATCCGGCAAGCACCCGGTGGCAAGGCTGACACCATTTTTTTCGGCGGAGGAACGCCGTCGCTGCTTTCGACCGATGAGGTGGCTGGCCTCATCCGCGCGTGCCGTGAGACGTTCGACCTGGCCGCGACTGCCGAAATCACGCTCGAGACCAATCCTGAAACCGCCTCGGCTGAGCGCCTCACGGCGTTTCGAGATGCTGGAGTGAATCGCATCAGCTTCGGCGTGCAGTCATTTGATGATGACGAGTTGAAGCGCCTTGGGCGCATTCATTCGTCGGCCAAGGCGATCGAAGCGATTAACGCCGCGCAGTCTCTTGGATTCACCAGCGTATCGTTCGACCTGATGTTGTGGTTGCCGCAACAGTCACGCGAGACGTGGCGGCGCACGGTGGATCAAGCCGTGGCGCTCCGGCCCGACCATCTATCGCTCTACCTGCTTGAGCTCTATCCCAACGCGCCGCTCAAGGAAGCCATGGCCCGCGCCGGCTGGTCCCTGGCGCCTGATGACGATGCGGCGGAGATGTATTTGGAAGGCTTGGACGTGCTTGAGCAGCACGGCCTGGAGCAGTACGAAATTTCAAATGTGGCCAGACCTGGCCATCGCTCGCGCCACAATGTCAAATACTGGCAGGGGACTGGTTGGTTCGGGTTTGGGTGCGGCGCTCATTCGACGGTGGCCGGCGAGCGGTGGAAAAACGTCGCGGCCACTGAAGAATATGTGTCGCGCGTGATGTCGGGGGTGCCGGTGGCGCTCGATCGCCATCATCTGACTCCGCACGCCCAGGCCGAAGAGGCCCTGTTTATGGGGCTTCGGCTGACTGACGGACTGGACGGGTCCGAGTTTGCAGCCCGATTTGGACTGGACCCATGGGAGCGTTACGGCGAGGCTCTGGCGCCGTTTGTCGAGGGCGGACAGGTGTGGCAGCGCGGTGGGCGGTTTGGTCTCACCCGAGTGGGTATGCTGGTGGCGAACAGTGTTCTTGAAGTGTTCGTTTAAGAGTGGACTTGCCATTCAAGGTCGGTACGGTAGAGTAAGGGGTCGTTTTGGACCAACGCCCACGTGGCGAGGAGGAGTTTCATGCGGTTGTCAGGAGTCTTGCCGGTGATGGGCCGGCGCGTGGTGGTTGCGCTGGGCGTGGCCGGGTTGTTGATGGTGGCGACGTCGGTTCAGGCCCAGACGGCCGCATCGACGCAGGCGGCGGCTCAGCCCGAGCCACCGGATCCTCTGAAGTTCAACGGCGCCACCGCGATCATGGTGCTGCTGTCGGTCAAGCAGGGGCAGGAAGCCACGTTTGAATCGGCGTTTAGTGAGATGAAGTCGGGCCTCGCCGGAGCGGCGAAGCCTGAATTCCAGGCTCAGGCCAAAACGATGACGTTCCTGAAAGTGGACGCTGTCCCTCCACCCGAGCAACCGGTGCTGTACCTGATGTATCTGGACCCCCCAGTCACGAACCTGAGCTACAACATCACCCAGATTCTGTACTACGGCGGCGCCTTCGATGTGGCCACGCCCGAGGCACGGAAAAAGGTTGATGACTTGTACGCGAAGTTCACGGCGTCGCTGGCCAATCAGAACATTTGGCCGATCGTCAAGAAGTAGCCCGACGCTGCGGCGTTTGAATGAAAGTGCAACGGGACGTCCTCGCGCAAGCGGTGACGTCCCGTTCTTTTTGTGGCAACCGGGAGCAGACGTTGAGACACACACTCCATCAATGGGGAGGCATCGCGCTGGTGAGCGCGCTCGTGCTGATGCCCGCGCGAGCGACAGCCCAAGTGCCACCGCCCGTGCTGCCCACCACCACACAGGCGCCGCCGCCAGGGGCCAAGCCCCCAGCCGGAGCTAAACCGACGACAGGCGCCGATGAGGACAAGGCTGAGCCTGGTGTCCCGGCCGACTACACGTTCGCGTCGGGCGCAGGCCTGTTGTTTTTCCACGTGCAGAAAGCCGGGGCCACCGACTTCGAGGCCATTCTCGGACGCATCCGCGCCGCGCTGGACCAGGCCGAAGTGCCGATGCGCAAGCAGCAGGCGCTCAACTGGAAGATTTACAAATCGGCGGAAGTCTCAAAAGATGCGGCCATCTTTATTTTCATGTTCGACCCAGCCCTCACTACGGCCAACTACGATCCGCTGCTGCTCCTGGCCGAGGTTCTGCCGGCCGAAGTGCAACCCATCTACGATCGGCTCAAAGCCGCGGTCATAAAGATCGAGCGGATGGGGCTGACCAAGATTCGGTAAAGGGCCGTCAGAACGCCGCGTTGACGCCCGCGTAGACGCGGTGAACGGTCTTGAACAAGGGCTCCCCGCGAAGACGGAACAGCCGGTAGTCCACGCGGAGTTTGACCGGACCCAGCAGGCCCATCTTGAGACCGCCGCCGAGGTTGAGGCCCCAGCTGGTTTCCTGAAAGGTCCCGCGCAGCGACTCGCGATAGCCGCCGGCGCCGACGGTCCCATACAGCTGCACGCCTCCGGTGGGCGTTTGCACGATCGCGTTAATCATGCCGGTGCGCAGCCGCGGAGCGGAGTCGGCGTCTTTCTCCGAAATGTCGGAGTATTCCACTTCAAAACCCACCACCAGAAGCGTGACGCCAAATGCGACGCCCTTGGCGGTGCGTGTGGTCGGATTACGGCCGGCGCCCAAAAACGCCGTCATGTCGGCTGCCGCCGCCACCGGTGTGGCCACGAGAATGCCGGCCGTCAGCATGCCGATGATCAGGCGGCGGCCACGCCGCGCGAGCGAAAAGGATGTGTTCATACCCTCAGTATCGGCCGCCTAGGCGCAATCGTGCACGGGTGACCGGGGGCCAACGTGATATTTTTCTCCTAATGGATCTGCGTCCAACCAGCGAACAAGCGATTCTCCGTGGCACCGTCAGGGAATTCGCCGAAGCCGAAATCGGCCCTCCTGTCATGGAATGGGACGAGGCCGAGGCGTTTCCGGATACGCTGGTGGCCAAAATGGCCGCGCTTGGCCTGATGGGCATCCAGTTCCCGGAGAGCCTGGGCGGCGCCGGGATGTCGGCCATCGAATACTGCATTTGCATCGAGGAGCTGGCGCGCGTCTGCCCATCTGTGTCGCTGTCGGTAGCGGCGCACAACGGACTCTGCACGTCGCATCTGTACATGTTCGGCAGCGATGCACAGCGGCAGCAATACGTGGTGCCGCTCATTCGCGGTGACTATCTGGGCGCCTGGGGACTCACCGAAAGCGGCGCCGGCAGCGACGCGGCCGCCATGCGGTGCTCGGCGCGCCGCGATGGCGATGGCTGGATCATCAACGGTTCCAAACAATTCATCACCCACGGCGCCGACGGCGGCGCCATCGTCGTCATGACCGTCACCGATCGGGCGAAAGGCACAGGGGCATCTCGGCGTTTGTGGTCCCTCGCGGTGCTAAGGGCATGAAGGCCGGCAAGAAGGAACACAAACTCGGCATGCGCGCGAGCGACACGAGCGAAGTGCTGTTCGACAATTGCTGGATGTCGGCCGATGCGATGGTTGGCGACGAGGGCCAGGGCTTCCTCAACACCTTGCAGGTACTCGACGCCGGACGCATCGGCATCGCGGCGTTGGCCGTGGGTCTGGCGCAAGGTGCGTACGAAGCAGCGCTGCGGTATGCGAAGGAGCGCCGGCAGTTTGGACAACCGCTCGCTACGTTCCAGGCCATTCAGTGGAAGCTGGCCGACATGGCCACGCGCATCGAGGCTGCTCGGCTGCTGACCTATCGCGCGGCGTGGCTGAAGGATCAGGGCGTGACCAGGACGGGACGCGAATCGTCTATGGCGAAGTTGTACTCTAGCGAAATTGCCGTTCGCGCCGCCGAAGAGTCTGTTGAGATTTTTGGCGGATACGGCTTCATGAGGGACTACCCGGCCGAGAAATTTTTCCGCGATGCGAAACTCTGCACCATCGGTGAGGGCATAAGCGAAATTCAACGGCTGGTCATCGCCCGTCAATTGTTGGTTCGATGATGGCGTCGCAGTCGTTGTCAGACCGTGTGCTTGCGCGCGACCCAAGGGCGATTGCCCGGGGCATCTCGCTCATCGAAGACGAAACACCCGCGGGCACGCTGCTCGTCGGCCGCATCTTTGCGCACACGGGCCGTGCGTATCTGGTGGGGATTACCGGCCCTCCGGGCGCCGGCAAGAGCACCCTCGTGGACCGGCTCATCTCGAATCTTCGCAAAGAAGGGAAGACGGTCGGTGTGCTCGCCGTAGATCCGACGAGTCCCTTCAGCGGCGGCGCGATCCTCGGCGATCGCGTGAGAATGCAGGCACACGCCGAAGACACTGGCGTTTTCATTCGCAGCATGGCGACGCGCGGCCATTTGGGTGGGCTGGCTCGTACGACTGCCGAAGCGGCGATTGTGCTCGACGCGGCTGGCTACGACATGGTGATTATCGAGACCGTCGGCGTCGGCCAGGACGAAGTGGACATCGTGCGCATGGCCGACGTGTCGGTGGTGACCCTTGTGCCCGGCACCGGAGACGAAGTGCAGGCGCTCAAGGCGGGCATCATGGAAATTGCCGACATCTTCGTAGTCAACAAGTCGGACCGTGAAGGCGCAGACCGCACGGCTGCGTCCATTGAGATGATGCTGGCCACCGACGAGGCGATGGGCGAGGGCTGGCGGCCGCCGGTGTTGCGCACCGAAGCCACGAGCGGTCGCGGCATCGACGAACTCCTAGCGATGATCAATCGCTTCCGTGTGCAGTCGTCTGACACGCTCGGTGCGCGCCGGCGTGCGCGAGGCGAGTGGCGCCTGCGCGAAATTCTCAGCCGCAGGTTTATGAACCACCTCGAGCACAACGTGCTCGGCCCCGGCGAGTTCAGCCAGTGGCTGGACCGCATCAGTGCGCGCGAGGCCGATCCCTACTCGGCGGCCGCTGAAATGACGTCGACGGTCTTTTGTGATCCAACGCAGTCAAAAAAGACCCCCGACGTCATTTCAGCGGCCCGACTCACCATCGACCACGTCGGCATCGCCGTCGCGGACGTGGACGCGTCGCTGAAGTTCTTCACGGGCGTCCTGGGTTTGACGTCTGGTGGCACGGAAGACATCAAGAGTCAGAACACCAGGGTGCGATTCATCGATACCGGTGATGCCCAATTGGAACTCGTTGAGTCGCTAGCGCCGGATTCTGCGATTGGCAAATACATCGACAAGCGCGGGCCGGGGCTGCACCACGTGGCGCTGCGGGTGCCCGACATTCAGGCCGCCATGGCGCGAGTGGTGGCCGCGGGTGTGCGGATGATCGACCAGGTGCCACGGCAAGGTGCGCACGGTTCGCTGATCGCGTTTGTGCATCCGGGTGATACCCACGGAGTGCTCGTGGAACTGAAGCAAGTGGCTGCCGCATCGGAGGGGCACTGACGTGAAGCTCGGCGACTTTGAACTGATTTCTCTTTCCGACGGCACGTTTCGGCTCGACGGTGGCGCCATGTTCGGCGTGGTGCCAAAGACGATGTGGCAGAAGAGAATGACGCCGGACGAGAAGAACCGGATTCCATTGGGCCTGCGGCCGCTGCTCGTGCGGACGCCGCAGCATACGGTGCTGATTGACTCAGGAATCGGCGACAAGATGCCGCCCAAGCTGGCCGACATCTATGCCATCGATCGGTCGCGCCACCTGGACCATTCGCTGGCCGAGGCTGGCCTCACCGCCGACGACATCACCGTGGTCATCGCCAGCCACCTGCACTTTGATCACTTCGGCGGTTCCACGCTGCGCGAGGGCGACGCGATTGTCCCGCGTTTCCGAAACGCCCGCTACCTCATCCGTCGCGATGAATGGCACGATGCCACGCATACGCACGATCGTAACCGCGCCAGCTATTTGCCCGAGAATTTCCTGCCGCTCGCGGAAGCCGGTGTCGTGGATTTCATCGAAGGTGATGGCGAGGTGCTGCCTGGCATCAGCGTCTGGCAGACCGGCGGCCATTGCCTGCACCACTCGTGGATTCGCATTCAGTCGGGTGGCCGCACGGCCGCGTTTGTAGCCGATTTGATTCCGACCACTGCGCACCTAGACGAGCCCTGGATCATGGGCTACGACCTCTATCCGATGGACACGTTTCATTACAAACATCGGTTCCTGCGCGAAGCTATCGACGGCGAATACGTGGTGTTCTTCGAACACGACCCGGCTATTCCCTCAGGGATCATTCGCGAGCGGGATGGCCGCCGATTCATCGACACGGAGATGGCATGACGATGGTGCGCATTGGAATCATCGGCGGGTCGGGGTTGTACGACATGGCCGAGCTCACGGATCGCGAGCTGCGGGTCATCGAGACGCCATTCGGTTCGCCGTCGGGGCCATATGTAATCGCAACATTGCGGGGCCGGCGGGTGGCGTTTCTTGCGCGTCATGGTGAGGGACACCGGTTCGCGCCGTCCGAGCTGAACTATCGCGCGAACATCTTCGGGTTCAAGACACTGGGCGTCGAGTGGATCCTCTCGGCCAGCGCGGTCGGCAGCCTGCGCGAAGACTTCAAGCCCCTGAACCTGGTCGTGCCCGATCAGTTCTTCGATCGCACCCGTGGCCGAGCCAGCACCTTCTTCGGCGAAGGCATCGTGGCGCATGTGGGATTCGCACATCCCTTTTGCGCGCCGCTGTCCTCCATCCTGACCGCATCGGCCAGGTCGGTCGATGCAACGGTCCATGAGGGCGGCACGTACGTGTGCATGGAAGGGCCGCAATTCTCCACTGTCGCGGAGTCGGAGTTCTACCGCGAGCAGGGATGGGACGTCATCGGGATGACCAACTTGCAGGAGGCTAAACTCGCCCGCGAAGCCGAGATGTGTTACAGCACACTAGCGCTTGTGACCGACTATGACTGCTGGCACCCCGAACATGATTCGGTCACC
>SYFT01000007.1 GCA_005799825.1 Acidobacteriota bacterium
GCTACCAGGCTGCGCTACGCCCCGACCGAACCTCCAGTGTACCCCGTTCGCGGCCTCATTGCAGAATCTCGGCCGGAAAGTCCGGGCAAGAGTGAACCGCACTACCACGTGAGACTTCTTCCGTGCGTTTGTGACGAGCCGTCGCGATTTGGGGCTTCGGACAGGTGACCGCCCAGCAGGCGCGGTGCGTATGGGTGCCGGTGCGATGAGCCTGGCCGTTCGTGTGGAAGCGCATGCAGCCGCCGCGGAGATGTTCGAGAATGCCACCGTGCGGGTTGCGACGTTGCGCCTCGGCGAAGCAGCCGTAATCTGGTCCCAGACCGCACAGTTGGTGAGCAGCGCCGACCCACTGCGGTGGGCCGCGACGAGCGTGCTGGAGTTGGTGCGTCTCCCGCCAGACGACTACGTCATTCGCGTGACCCTCGAAGGCGCGGACGGCCGCGTGCTGGGGCCGCAGGCCCGCGTGCTGTCGCGGCCCGGCGCGCGCCTGCGGCCTTGAGACCCAGGCGCGCTACGAGGTCGCGCAGCGAATAATCGCCGCGCCCGTCCGGTCGATGTCCGCTTCAGTCGTCGACCAGTTACTGAGGGCCACGCGTAGCGCGGCCATGCCGTGCCAGGTGGTGCCGCTGGCCCAGCACGTGCCGTCGCGCTGGAGGCGGTCGATCATGGCGCGTGTGGCGGCATCGGGATCAGGTCTGGACGTGACGCGTACGAGCACCTGGTTCAGCGCCACGTCGTTGATAACCGCGAGATTCGAATCAGCTCGTAGCTGATTGGCCAAACGCGTGGCGAGCCGGCAGCACCGTTCCACGAGATCGGCCACGCCCTGGCGTCCCATCGAGCGGAGCGCTGCGTACACGGGAATCGCCCGGCCCCGGCGCGATTCCTCGGGCACGAAGTCGCGCGGGTCTCGTTCAGTCGCCGTCTCGACAATGTACGCAGCCGCCATCGTCATCGCCGCGCGATGTGAGGCGGTGTGGGCCGTAAAGACGAGGCCGCAGTCGTAGGGCACGTTGAGCCACTTGTGGGCGTCGGTGGCCACGGAATCAGCCCCGTTTATTCCGCGCACAAGGTACGCCAGCGCCGGACTGGCCGCGGCCCACAGGCCAAACGCGCCATCCACGTGCAGCCATGCGCCCCGGGTTTTCGCGGCATCGGCAATTGCTTCGATCGGGTCAAACGCTCCAGAATTTACATTGCCGGCCTGCGCGCAGACGATGCAGGGGCCAGAGCCGATGGAGAGGCTGTCGCGAAGGGCATCGGCCTGCATGCGGCCCTGGTCGTCGGTGGGGACGCGCCGCACTCGACCGGCGCCCAGACCCAGCATGCGAAGGGCATTGAAGATGGTGTAGTGCGACTCGTCTGACACCACGACGTCGATCGGTGGTGCGCCAAAGAGGCCCTGCGCCTCCACATCCCAGCCGGCCGCCGCAAGGACATGATGACGAGCGGTAGCCAGCGCCGTGAAGTTCGCGCCCTGGCATCCGGTGACAAACCCCGTACTCCAGTGTGCCGGGAGTCCCGCAAGCTCCTTCAGCCATCCGGCCGTGATGTCTTCGACAACCGCCACCAGCGGCGAGAGCACGTGCACGCCCGCGTTCTGATCCCAGGCAGACACGAGCCAGTCGGCTGCGGTGGCCGCCGGCACCGAGCCCCCGACGACGAAGCCGTGATAGCGCGGGCCTTGTGTGGCGACGGTGCCTCGCTCAGCGGCGTGGGCGAGGGCGTCGATGGTGGCGCCCTCTCGATCACCCGTGTCAGGCAGGGGGCCGCCCAGGGCAGCGCGAAGCTCATCGGCGGTCGCGGTGGCGCCGACGTGGCGGTCGGCAATGGTCTCCAGGTAGCGGGTGGCATGCGAAGCGGCGCGGTTCAGGAGTGCGGTGCGGTTGGTCACCTCGCCAGCCTACTGTAGACCGCCCGCGCTTGATCAAGTTCGTGTGCGAACGCGTCCCGTTCGGCGCTGGTGCGCCAGGTACCACGAAGGGCGCGCACTTTGATCGCGTCCACCACCCCACCCAGGAACACCGCGTCGGCCTGCGAGACGAAACGCCGGCCGTTGTGTTCGACGTAGATGGGCGACGACTGCGCGAACACGTAACTGTCGCCCACATAAGAGTGAGGTCCACCGACAACCCTCGCCGCCACCCATCCTCCCTCGGGCAGGGACACCGTGCCCTTGAAAGCAGCGGCGAGGCCGCCGGCTGCCGGCGACACCCGGTGTGCGACCACGCCATTGGCGATGACCTCGAGCCGCTCGAACGGCGCAATAGAAATAGCCTCCGCGTTGATGTGAAGAGTGCCTGCCTGCGTGAGTACGGCGCCTGGTTCCTGTCCGTTCACGGTCAGCGTGACCAGAGGCGCGTTGGTACTGAATGTACGCCCGGCCTTGATGGCCGAGAGCCACGCCGGCACCGAAAGCGCGCCGTTCACCTTCGCGTACGTTCGCGCGGTGCCTGGAGGCGGGTCGCGCCACACATCCGGGAAGTTGTCCGTGCCTCCAGTGGCCGCAATGCGGAATCCGCAGTTGAGCAACCGGTAGTACATCTCCGCCGACGCAAGTTCGTCGGAATACACGCTGTTGACGTCGTAAAAGTCGCCCTTGCCGAGCGCCACGTCCACGGGAATCAGCGAGCCGGCCCACCCGTTCGGGGCGTCACTGCGATTCAGGTACGGATGCATGAAGCCGGCGATTCCGCCCTGGGCGCGCGCGTTGTCGAGGTACGGCACGTCACTAGCCACCTGCGCGTACGGCGTGTTCGGGGCACCGCCGACCAACGGCAGCTTGAACTGCTTGATGCCGAGCAAGCCGATGTGCCCGAGTGATCCGCGAAACTCCTCGGCGAACTGCAGAACGTGCGTGGAGGTGGATTCGCGAATCGGCTCGCCCGTCAGGTCCTGCCACCGTCCCATAAGGCGCATGCCGTCCATGTGGATCAGCACGTTTGTCACGTGGAGGTCTTCGGCGAGTGACTGATCGAACAGCCACCGATGCGTCAAGCCGAAGCGGCCCTGGTGCAGGTCGTGGGCGTGGGTGTCGCCCGAATACCAGCCGCGCGCAGGCAGGTCGGACTGCCGGGCCAGTCGAAGTACTGCCTGTGCGGTGGCGCCCGCCGTGACCGTTACCCGGGTTGCGGCTGGGAGGTACTCCACACCGCGGATGGCCGTGATGGTCACAGGGCCCGCCGGTACCTGCACCTCGAACTCGCCTGCGGTATGGAAGTAGTGCGTCTCGGTGGCCGACATGACCCGGGCGAATCCGTTGTCTGGCGCATAACTCCGGCCGTCGCTCGCCGTCACGGTGACGCGCGCAGGCATCGCAGTGTCACCGGAGCCCAGCACTTGAACGCGCACCCGGCCACTCGGCGTACGCATGCGGCGCGACGTGATCGTCACCGGCGTCCACGATGTTCGTGGGCCTCCCGGCATCGCAGCGGTGTAGAGGGTCATCGGACCGCTGTGGTTCGAGGTGAACGCCACCCGCGAGCCATCCGGACCCACGGCCGGTGAAAACTCGCCCATCGGATCGGACGTCACGACAAACGAATTGCCGCCGGCGGTGGCGATCATCGCGATGTCATTCGACTCCCGCTCGTCGGACCCGTAGACCAGCGCCTGTCCGTCGGGCGTCCAGCGTGGCCGCATCCGATATTCAGATTCCTCGTAGTGGAGCAGCGTGGGTTCGCCGCCTGCGAGTGGTTGTGTCCAGATGCCTCCGGTGCCGAGTTTATTGCGCACAGGTGCCACGAACGCGAGCGTGGCGCCGTCGGGTGAGACGGCCGGCTGAATCTGATCGCCCTGACCCGTGGCGACCGGCGTGACTGCATCGTCCGCGAGACTGACGCGCAGGATGTCGAATCCGCGATTGCGGGAGCTCACGAACAGAATCGACTGCCCGTCGCGCGCCCACGCGGGCCCCAGGTCCACCGCCGCATCGCTCGCCAGCTGCCGAACCGGGCCTCCGTCGGCAGACACCACGCCAATCTCAAGGTTGCCCCCCACATCCATCGTCAGCGCGAGGGACCGTCCGTCGGGGCTCCAGTCGGGTTCGAAGTGATAGGCCGGGCCCTGCGTCAACGCGATGGCCTCGCCGCCGCCTGCCGGCACCTTCCAGATATCGCCCTGCATCGAGAAGGCAATCCATCGGCCATCAGGACTCCACGCCGGTTCGGCGGGGCCGGTCGTCACCTCGGGGAACATGTGGCGCTCGATGCGATCGGAGAAGCCGAATCGATTCGGGCCGGCCAGGAGCGAACCGACCGCGAGTGTTACCATCGCGGCAATTCCCACACCGGTGATCACCATGCGCTTGCCCATCACACTTCTCCTCATAACAGTGGGCGCGGCACTTGCGCCTTCGGCGCCCGGCCAATCCACTGCCGATCGGGCCCGTCTGCTGACGCCGACCGACCCGGCGTTCACCGTTCCTGCGCCCGCCGTGTCGCGTGTGCGACTCGAGACCAGCAAGGGGCCGCTCGTCATCGAGGTCATTCGCGCCTGGGCACCGCTTGGCGCCGACCGGTTCATCAATCTGGTCCGACACGGATACTACGACGATGTGAGGCTGTTTCGGGTACGGCCGGCGACGTGGGTGCAGTTCGGGATCGCGGGTGAGCCGAAGGTGGCGCAGGCGTGGCGGCACGCGACGTTCCCTGATGATCCCGCAGGGCAGTCAAACGTCCGCGGCACGGTGGCGTTCGCTTTCGCCGTGCCGAATGGCCGAACCACGCAGGTGTTCATCAACCTCAGGGACAACGCGGCCACGCACGACAAGGAGCCGTTTGTGCCCTTCGGCCGTGTCGTGGAAGGGATCGAGGCTGCGGATGCGTTCTACTCGGGCTACGGCGAGGGCCTTGGCGGCATCCGCGCGGGGAAACAGGACGCGGGGTTCGCCGAAGGCAACGTCTTTTTCGACCGGGAATTTCCGAGGCTCGATCGAATCAAGAGCGCGGTCGTGAATCGGTAGTAAAATCCATCGCATGAAGACGACGAAGACAGTCAAGGTGTGCCTGGTCGCCGCCGCCGTCGTGGCGGTCGTCGCTCTTGCCGATCAGGCTTCGGCGCAGGTGCCGCCGGCACCGCCGGTACAGGTCGTGCAGCCCGGTGCGCCCGGGAAGCCGAGCCGCGAATTGGGCGAGTCTGAGCGGCCCAAAGCGGTGGCCTCTAAACACTCGCCCGCAGATACCAAGTTCATGCAGGGGATGATCGGCCACCACGCACAGGCGGTGGAGATGGTGGACCTGCTCAAGACGCGCACCACGCGCGAGGACATGCGCATGCTGGGGATGCGCATCGAGGTGTCGCAGAACGACGAAATCAAGATGATGCGGCTGTGGCTGCAGGCGCGCGGCGAGACTGTCCCGAACGAGCATGCCCATCACATGCCGGGCGGGATGATGCCCAGCATGCTGACGCCTGAGGAAATGGATAGACTGCGCGCGGCCAAGGGCACGGAGTTCGATCGGTTGTTCCTTGAAGGTATGATCAGGCACCACGGCGGTGCCCTGGTCATGGTGCAGGAACTGCAGTCGTCGCCGGGCGCGATGCAGGAGGCTGAGATTCATGATTTTGCAACACACGTGGACGCTGACCAGCGGATGGAAATTCTCCGCATGAACACCATGCTGAAGGGCATCAAGAAATGAAAACGCAGTCGATCTGGATTGGATGTGTGGTGGCGGGCCTGTTTGTGTGGGCCGCCGAGGGTGGGGCGCAGCAAGTGCAGCAGCCGGGGCAGGACCCGCGCGTGGGCCTCAAGGCCGGCGCGACCGATGCCGGTGTGGCGGCGCGCAACATGGAACTGGTGGCGACCTTACCCAAGCCTCCGGGCTTCGGCGATGCGACCGGCACGGGCGGTCTGGCGTTCGCGAATTCGGACCTCGCCTTCAAGGGCGGCAACCTGTTCCTCGGTAGCTTTGCCGGGTTCAACTTCTACGACATCGAAGACCCGCGCAAGATTCGGCTGCGGACGTCGGTACCGTGCCCGGGCGGCCAAGGTGACCTGTCGGTGTTTGGCAACCTGCTCTTCATGTCGGTTGAGCAGGGTAACGGCCGCGTGGATTGCGGTACGCAGGGCGTCACCGGTGCGCCCGATGCTCCGAGCCTGGAGCGCTTCCGCGGCGTGCGCATCTTCGACATCACCGACATCAACAAGCCCGTCCAGGTGGCCGCCGTGCAGACGTGCCGTGGCTCACATACGCACTCGCTCGTACCAAACCCGAAAGACCCGTCGATGATTTACGTGTACGGGTCTGGCACCGGCGGCGTGCGGTCGGACAAGGAACTGGAAGGGTGCTCGTCGGGCGATCCGAACGCCGACCCGAATACGGCGCTCTTCAGCATCGATGTCATCGCGGTGCCGCTCAAGAACCCGGCTGCGGCGAAAATCGTCAGTCGTCCCCGCATTTTTGCCGACACGCAGACGGGTGCCATTGCCGGGCTGTGGCCGGGCGGCGGACACGGCGAGGGTACACAGCGCACCTCAACTACGAACCAGTGCCACGACATCACCGTGTACCCCGAACTGGGCCTCGCCGCCGGCGCGTGCTCGGGCAACGGCATCCTGCTCGACATTTCAGACCCGGTGAATCCGAAGCGCCTCAGCGAGGTCTCGGACATCAACTTCGCGTACTGGCACTCGGCCACGTTCAACAACGACGGCACCAAGGTCATCTTCACGGACGAGTGGGGCGGCGGCACGTCACCGCGCTGCCGCGTGACTGACCTGCCGAGCTGGGGTGCCAACGCCATCTTCGAGATTCGCGACAAGAAGATGATCTTCCGCAGCTATTACAAGCTGCCCGCGGCGCAGACGGACTTCGAGAACTGCGTGGCGCACAACGGCTCGCTCATCCCAGTGCCCGGCCGCGACATCAAGGCGCAGGCCTGGTATCAGGGGGGCGTGTCGGTCTTCGACTTCACCGACGCCACCCGTCCGGTGGAGATTGCGTTCTTCGATCGCGGTCCGGTCTCCGCCGACAAGCTCGTGACGGCCGGCTACTGGTCCACGTACTGGTACAACGGCTTCATCTACGGGTCGGAAATTGCGCGTGGGGTGGACGTGTTTGAACTCAAGCCCAGCCAGTTCCTTTCCGAGAACGAGATTGCCGCCGCGAAGCTCGTGCAGATGAATGAGTTCAACGCGCAGTCACAGCCCCAAATGGGATGGCCGCAAGTGCCGGTGGTGGCGCGCGCGTACATGGATCAGCTGACGCGCAGCCAGAGCCTGAAGCCCGAACAGGCCACCGCGCTGAACGCAGCGCTGACATCTGTCGAGCGCGCCAGCGCGGCCGACCGCGCCGCCGCAGTCACGGCTCTTGAAGCGCTCCTGCCAGCCATCGAAAAGCAGGGCGGCTCGGCGAACCCCATCGACGCCGCTCGCTACCGCGCGATGGTGGCGACAATCAGAGGCTTCGCGAAGTAGTCCAGGATCTACCGCTCGCTCTCAAGTCGTGGGCGAGCGGCCACGAGCGCTGGTTCTGGTCCGCGCTCACCATCGGGTAGTCAAGCGTCAGGCTCTCCCTCGTCTCGGTGATGATCGACGCAACGGCCGCGCGCATGAACCATTTGTTGTCGGCCGGGATGATGTGCCACGGCGCTCGGTCGGTGCTCGTGGATGTGAAGACGTCTTCGTACGCCTTCATGTAGTCCTTCTAAAAGCCATGCTCGGTCACGTCGCCATCTGAGAACTTCCAGTTGTTGCCCGGGTCTTTGATGCGCTCCAGGAAACGCTGCTTCTGCTCCTTCCTCGAGACATTCAGGAAGAACTGCAGCACCACGATGTCGTTTTCTACCAGGGAGCGCTCGAAGTGGTTGATGTGCGCAAAACGCTCCTGCCAGAGTGTTTGTCCAGCTTCATATCTTTCGGCAGTTGCTGGCCCTGAAGGATGGCCGGATGCACGCGCACGATCACCACTTCTTCGTAGTGTGAGCGGTTGTGGATGGCGATGCGCCCGCGCTCAGGCACCGCCTTCATGGCCCGCCAGAGCTACGTGTGGTTGCGTTCCTCCGCCGAGGGCGCCTTGAAGCTGAATACCTGGCAGCCCTGCGGATTGATCCTCGACATCACGTGCCTGATTGTGCCGTCCTTGACGGCTGCGTCCATCGCCTGAAAGATGATGAGGATCGAGGAGGCGTCTGCGCATACAGACGGTCCTGCATCTTCGAGAGCTAAGCCACGCCCTCCTTGAGTCGTTCCTGCGCATGCCCCTCATCCTTGAGGCCTCCGGTCTAATCCGCAGGATGGTCTTTGAGTCGAAAACTCTTGCCGCTGGTAATCGTGAGTCGCTTCGTGATCTTGCGCAGGTGTTTGATCCCGTTATCTTAAGGCCTGACGATGAACGCCACTTCGCGCATCGCCTCGTTGGTGCCATCGGTGACAACGACCTGAAGACGATATGCGCCCGGGGTGAGCTGGTTCAGGGGCAGCGAGATGTCTAGGGAGGGCTGGGTGCCGAATTCCAGCACGCGGTCAAACGTCGCCACTACCGTGCCGTCTGGCGCCAGGGCCGAGATGGTGGCAGTCAGTGCCGTTGCGTTGCGCTGAACGGCCTTAAAGTACAAGCGCAACGTGTCCCTCGCGACAAACGCCCGGTCGAGCGTCGGGTCGAAGGGAATAGCCAGCGGCGGCGCCGACAGCGTCGTGGGCACAACAGGAGCACCTCGTGCCCTCGGCGGAATGGTGTCTCGTGTCACTGCCTCCACGCTCGTCGTCTGAATCCTCACGGGCGTCAGGTCGCGCGCGATCGGGATGTGTGGGCCGTCGGCGTACGCAATCACCAGATCCGTCAACTGCAGGTCGTCTTTTGAAAAGTCAGGCACATCGAAGGAGAGATAGACGGACCCACCGGCGTTGAGTTTCTCGCTCGTGGCCGAGGCGCGCAATTGGTAGTGGCCCGACGGCAGCGGCATTTCAGACATGATCTCGTACGTCACCTTGTCTGGGACGACGACAAGTCCGGGCCGGGGCCGCAGCGTTACCTTGGCGCCTGAGCTCTGCCGTTCGCGCACCTTGGCGCCCTTCATATCAATCGCGTACATTCCGTATTCGATGTCGTCGAGCAGCCGGTCCGAGTCGCCTTCCTTCATGGCGGTCGTCGGCACCGTGAGTTCCAGCGCGATGACGACGCGCGCGTGTTTTCCTCCGGCTGGGCCTGGCGGCATCGGAATCGCCTGCAAGCGAAGCGGAAGGTCGTTCTTGGGAAGCGCGCCACCCACCAGGCGGTTGAGTTCGCTCGTCGGCTTGGGCGGATCAGGCGCTCCTTCGAGCTGATACCCGCGCCGATACCGAAGCGTCAGTTCAGGCCGACCCTTCACCTCAACGGCGATCGGGCGATAGCCCCTGCCGTTCATGTCAGACGGGTAGAAACCCAGCAGGTAGTAGTTGTCGAGGTCGGTGATGATTTGCGAAATGCTGCCGGTGAAGTCGTCGGTGTTGACCACCGCAAAGCCACCGGTTTCCTCCGACACGATCTTCAGGCCCTGCTGGGCCTTGCGCACCCAGGCGTTCCAGGCCGTTGGTGAGCCCTGCACTTCATCGCCGACGCACGGGTCATTCCCGATACCCCTCTCACCACGAGGGGGTGGGAAGCACTCCTCCGCCAGTTTGTGCGGCGTGATCAGGCCACGTGGATCGATGGAGTACGTCGCGACGTTCCCACGTCGCATCGCGTTCATCGTGTTCAGCAGCTGATACTCATAGGACGACGCCGGCGTTCGAGGATTCGAGGAGACGATATTGGAGATCTGCTCGCCACCGTCAAACAAGCCGCTGATGTCCTTCGCCACGTTCTCGGAGACCAGGATGAACGCTTTCCGGCGTTTGTCGTCGCGCCCGAGAATCGTCGCCGCATCTTCCAGCGCACGGTAGAGGTCACGATTGGCGTTGAGTTCCTGAATCTCGCACCCGGGATCCACGTTTGACGCGTCCGCTGTCTCGGCATCCCGCAGGATGGCGATCGGTTCACACACATCGAGCGGTCGCCGAGTCGGCCGGCGCCCCATGAACTTGTCGATAGATCCGAGCAGTCGCGACCGGTCATCGGTCACCTCCACACCGTGATCGCCACCGGTCTGGATCAGCGACATCGACGACTCTGGTCCCAGTTCGTTCACAATGTTGCGCGCGATGCCTTTCACCGTGTCGGTCCGGCCCCGATACGTGTGGAGGTCGTCGAGCACTATCACGACCAGTCGTCCGGCCTTCGCGCTTGTGTTGCTCGCCACGTCCACCCGCGTTTCTGGAGGAAGCGGTGGCAACTCAGTGGCCCGCGCAATTGACCACTGGACTTCTGTAAAGGTCTCGATGCTCTGCGCCTTCTTCCGATCCCTCAGGATGAAGTCGTCTTTCGTCAGGCCGTGAACCCGCTGGCCCGCCGTGTCGACAACGACCACGTCGATCTCAACCAATTCGGTGTTGGTGCGAAAGACCGGCGGCTGTTGGGGGGCCTGCTGGGCGGTGACGCTCACACCGATGACCGGCAGCGCGAAAGCAACAAACCAAGCTCGATTCATCGCTGACGAGTATACGGGGGGATCCACATAGGGGGACGGGTGTCGTCCTATAGAAAACTCCACGGACTTGCACTGAGAAGTCCTGGAAGTTTTCAAAGGATGACACCCGTCCCCGTTGTATAGTTCGCTTGCCCAAGGAGCCACTATGAAATACCTGTTCCGTCTCGTCCCAATTCTTGTGTTTGCGGCGCTTGCCGCGCCCCAGTCCATGGAGGCCCAGCAGGCTCCATCGGCGTCAATGTCCACCACGGCGACCGCCGGCCGGGAGTTGCCAAAGCCCAACTACGACCTCGCCTTCCGCTGGACGTCCACCAAGGTGGGCAAATACGTCTTCAGCACTGCGGTCGCGCCAAACTGGCTCGAGTTCAGCGACCGCTTCTGGTATCAGTACGAAACACCGGCCGGCATGAAATGGTGGATGGTGGACCCGGTCAAAAAGACGAAGACTCCGGTCTTTGAGAACGCCAAGCTGGCGGCACAGCTCACGCGCATCCTGCGCACGCCCTATGACTCTGAGCATCTGCCTGTGACGCAGTTGCGGTTCTTCGACAACGACACGAAGATCCGGTTCAGCGTCTCGTTGCCGCGTGAGTCCCGTGTGGTGACGTCCTCGGGTGCAGAAATGAACGGCCTGACGCTGACCGAGGCTGAGATTCGGCAGCAGGAGCAGAGCGGCCGTGGCGGCCGTGGCGGTGGCCGCGGTGGAGAACAGGGTGGCCGCGCAGGTGGCGCCGGTCCGGCCACACCGACTGGCAACAAGACGTGGTGGCTTGAGTACGACATTGCCACCGGCACTGTGGTGCTCAACGAGAAGCACGAGCCGGAGCCCACGGCACCGGCATGGGCGCAGGTGTCGCCCGACAAGCAGACGATCCTCTTCGCCCGTGGCCAGAACCTGTTCATGATGGATGCCAAGGGCTACGCCGTTGCGCAGAAGACGCCGAATGACGCGTCCGTAGTCGAAGTGCAGCTCACCACCGATGGCGAAGAGCACTATGGTTACGCACCGACGCAGCAGGGCGGCCAGGACGATGAAGAGCAGGATCAGGGCGGAGGCCGAGGGGGCCAGACCGGGACGGGCGCAGCCGCGGCGGGTCATGAAAACGACAAGAAGTTCGGGCCGCGTCGTCGCTCGGTCGGCGTTTCGTGGTCGCAGGACCACAAGAAGTTCTCGTTACAGCGCACCGACTCGCGCAAGGTGGGGGACCTGTGGGTCATCAACTCGCTCTCGAATCCCCGCCCGCGCCTCGAGACCTACAAGTACGGCCTGCCGGGCGAAGCGAATCAGCCCCAGTCGGAACTCCAGGTATTCGACATCGCGTCGCGCAAGCCGTTGAAGCTCTTGACCGACGCGTTCAAGGACCAGAACCTCGGGTCGTCTTCGATGGCGCTCACCAATCTGCAGCGTCTGAAGAATGACACCGCCACGCGCTGGATCACACCGGCCGGCGACAAGATGTTCTACACGCGGCTGAGCCGCGACCAGAAGCGGTTCGATGTAGTGGAAGCAGATACGATGACCGGCGAAGCGCGCGTGGTGGTGGCCGAGCGGCTCAACACCTACATCGAAAGCCAGCCCATACGCCTCATTACCAATGCGACAGGTGGCAAGGAAATCATCCACTGGTCGGAACGGGATGGGTGGGGCCATTACTACCTGTATGACCTGAAGGGGACTCTGATCCGGCAGCTCACCCAGGGCGAGTTCGTCAGCACCGGCATCGTCGGCGTGGACGAAAAGAGCCGACTGATGTTTGTCCACGCGGTAGGCCGCGAAAAGGGTGAAGATCCCTACTTCCAGCACCTCTATCGCGTCAATCTCGATACGGGTGACATGAAGCTCGTAACGCCCGGCAACGGGTCGCACACGGCATTAATGAACGACAAGGCGACGTTTGCGGTGGATAACTGGTCGCGTATCGACATGGCGCCTGAGTCGGTGCTGTATGACTCGCTCGGCAACAAGGTGATGGACCTTGAGAAGACCGACGTCTCCTCGTTACTCGCCGCCGGCTTCAAGTATCCCGAAGCCTTCACCGTGAAGGCCGACGATGGCGTCACGGACCTGTATGGCGTGATGTATAAGCCGTTCGACTTCGACCCGGCGAAGCGATATCCCATCATCGAATACGTCTACCCTGGTCCGCAGACCGAGAGCGTCACGAAGACGTTCTCCCCGCGCCAGGCCAACGTGATGCTGGCGCAGTTCGGCTTCATCGTGGTTGAAGTGGGCAACCGCGGCGGTAACCCGCAACGGTCGAAGTGGTATCACAACTTCGGGTATGGCAACCTGCGCGACTACGGATTGGCAGACAAGAAGGCGGCCGTCGAGCAACTCGCCAAGCGCCATCCGTGGATCGATCCGAACCTGGTCGGCATTTATGGCCACTCCGGCGGCGGATTTATGTCCACTGCGGCGATGTTTGTGTATCCGGACTTCTTCAAGGTGGCCGTGTCCACGTCTGGCAACCACGACAACAGTGTGTACAACCGTGCGTGGAGTGAAAAGCACGACGGCGTGAAGGAAATCGAGAAGGACGGTCAAGTCACCTTTGAATACGACATCGACAAGAACCAGGACCTGGCTAAGAACCTCAAAGGCAAGTTGCTGCTGATGACCGGCGACATCGACAATAATGTGCATCCGGCGGGCACATACCGCGTGGTGGACGCCCTCATCAAAGCCAACAAGCGGTTCGACTTCCACATCATCCCGGGCAAGAGGCACGGGTATGCGGACGCAGGCGACTGGTCGGCCGCCATGCGCGCCGATTACTTCTGCCGGCACCTCCTTGGGTGGGCGCCGACTGACGCCGACATCATGGAACTGCAGCGCGAGGTGGCGATCCGCCGGTGAGTGTCCGGAAACGCAAAAAGACGTCGGGTGTCTTTTTAGAGGAAAAAGACACCCGACGTCTTTTTGCGAGGTCGTTTCTGTCGGTGGCAGGCGCGGTCGTCGCTGCGGTCGCCGCCCTGATTTACTGGGGCGGCGGCGCCAATTCGAGCGCACCGGCCGTCGTCCGGGACGGCGCGCCCGCGTGGTCGCCCGACGGCAAGCAACTCGCGTTTTACTCAGAGGTCGGCGGCAAACCCGCCGACCTCTTCGTTGTGGATGCGACCGGTCTCAAGGTCCGGCAACTGACCGACACGCCCGAGGCCGAGGGCTATCCGGCCTGGTCCCCCGATGGCCGGCAGATCGCCTTCGAATCACACACGGCCGACGGCAATTTCGACGTGTACGTGATGAAAACCGACGGCTCCAATGTGCGCCGGCTGACTCGCGAGCCGCGGCGCGACGTTGGACCTGCGTGGTCGCCTGATGGCGCGAAGATCGCCTTCATGTCGGATCGCGATGGCAAGGAGTTCAACCTTTACTTGATGAACGCCGACGGTTCTGGGGTGGAGCTTTTGACCTTGGGAGAGACAGACTGGTTTCCTCAGTTCTCTCCGGACGGGCGCCGGATCGCCTTCCATCGGTGGAGTGACGTCCACGTCATCAGCCTCGACGACCGAAGGCCGGTCCGGTTGACCGTGGACCCCGACAACGGGATGTACCCGTCCTGGTCGCCCGATGGCGTCCGACTCACCTTCATGAGCCGGCGGGGAGGCCCGACCTCTATTTTCACCATGAACGCCGACGGCTCGAACCAGCAGGAGTTGGTGCGCCTAGCCACCGGGAGCGCCATCGACCCCCGTTGGTCGCCAGACGGCAAGACGATTGCCTTTGTGAGCGTCCCCGAGCAGGCGGTTTCCGAGGCACAGGCGGCCACCCAAAGTCGCGTGCTCTACACTGTCAATGTCGAAACTAGAGCGATCGCGCCGTTGAGATAGATAATGAGACGTGTCTCATCTTAGTGATAGGATTCTCGGCAGAGCCGACCGTGACCCTCGCGCCTGCCACCCCCATTTCCCTCTGTGACCTTGCCGCCGGCGCCGTGGCCCGATTGCATGAGGCGCAGCTCGATCCGGAAAGCTGTCACCAGTTGCGCTCGCTCGGCCTGACCGAAGCGTGCACCTTCCGCCTCTGCAAAACAGGCGAGCCCTGTATCGTCCAGGTCCGGTCCACAAGGATTGGCATTTCCGGCTCTGTGGCTCGACACATTTTTGTGGTGCCGCTTCCTGCCGGCGCGAGTTGAGATGAGTGCGTCCTCGGTGGCGCTGCTCGGGAATCCCAACACCGGCAAGACCACACTCTTTAATCGTCTCTGCGGGGCCCGCGCCAAGACCTCGAACTTCCCGGGAACGACCACGGCCATGCGCGTGGGCCGCAGCCAGGTGGGCTCTGAATCCATTGAGGTCATCGATCTGCCGGGGCTGTACTCATTGCAGGGTGAGTCGCCGGAGGCCACCATTGTCCGCGGCGTCCTGCGCGGCGACGCCGATTTGCGCCCATCCGCGGTGATCGCGCTCGTGGACGCGTCCAACCTGTTCCGCAATCTCGTACTCGTCGGCGAACTTCTCACGTTTGATGAGCCGGTCGTTGTGGCGCTCAACATGGTGGACATCGCCGAGCGCACGGGACTGCGCCTTGACGTGCCGACGCTTTCGCGGCGCTTCGGGGTGCCGGTTGTGCCGATGGTGGCGTCGAAGGGCATCGGCCTTGATGACCTGCGCACCATCATGGCGTCGCTGGCCACGGGCGCAACTGCGCGGGTGCGGCCACCCGACCTGCCGGCGTCAGGTGCCACCCTTGAGCAATTCACCGCGTGGACAGACGATGTGCTGAATGATGCGTATCCGGGCGGCGCACCGGCTGCGGCGTCGGACGCGCGGACCGAACGTATCGATCGGGTACTGACGCATCCGTTATCGGGCACGCTTGTGTTCCTGACTGTGATGGGCGCGTTGTTCTGGACGCTGTTTGAACTGGCCGCAATACCAATGGACTTGATTGAGCTCACGTTTGGCTACCTCGGGGCCGGTGTGAGTTCGGTGATGCCTGCCGGTGCGATTCGAGAGCTCCTCATTGACGGCGTGATTGGCGGCATCGCCGGCACGGTGGTATTCCTGCCGCAGATTTGCCTGCTGTTTTTCATGATCAGCCTGCTCGAGGACACAGGCTACCTGGCGCGGGCCGCGTTCGTGAACGATCGAATTTTCCGCCGGTTCGGATTGCCCGGGCAGGCGTTTGTGCCCCTGCTCACTGCGCACGCGTGCGCGCTGCCGGCCATCATGAGTACGCGGCTGATTCCCGATCGGCGCGACCGCCTGGCGACGATCATGGTGGCGCCATTCATGAGTTGCTCGGCGCGGCTGCCTGTGTACATCCTGCTGACCGGGCTGTTGTTTGCCGACCGCCCAGAGCTGGCCGGCCTCGCATTTGCGGGCTGCTATCTGCTCGGTTCGGCCGCTGCGTTTTTCAGCGCGTGGCTGTTCGGCAAGATCGCGCTCAAGGGCACACCTCGGCCGATGGTGCTGGAACTGCCCACCTACAAGCGGCCGTCATGGACCAATGCGGTGCTCACGGCCAGGGATCAAGGGCAGGCATTCCTCCAGACCACGGGCACGGTCATCGTGGCGATTTGTGTGGTGATGTGGTGGCTGAGCGCGTATCCCAAGGTGGATGCGCCTGTGGAAGCGGTCGAGCTGCGCCTGGCCGCCGAGGCGAGGGTGGCTCCTGCAGAGGCCGACGACCTTCTGACGCGCGCCGACGCGATTCAAGCCCAGGCGGAGCAGTCCGGCAGCTTCTCCGGCATGATGGGCCGGACGATTCAGCCCGTGTTTCAGCCCCTCGGCTACGACTGGCAGCTGACGGTCGGCGTGCTCACAAGTTTTCTTGCGCGCGAGGTGTTCGTGTCCACGATGTCGGTGATTGTGGGAGGCGGGGCAGAGGCGGAACCCGATGAGGGCATCCGCCAGCGTATTCGTACCATGACGCGAGACGACGGGTCGCTGGTGTTCACGCGCGCGACCGCTGCATCGGCGCTGGTCTTCTTTGTGCTGGCGATGCAGTGCCTGCCGACACTGGCGGTGACGCGCAAGGAGACGGGCAAGGTGAAGTACGCCGTCGTGCAACTCGTGTACATGTCCGGCCTGGCGTACGTGACTGCGCTCGTGGTGTATCAGTCGCTGAGGGCGATGGGGATCAGCTGATGGGCTGGCAGGACTGGCTCGTCACTGCTGTGGCCGCCCTGGCGGCGGCTATCGTGCTCTGGCGGACGCTTGGGTCGTGGAAGGACTCGAAACCTGGTTCGCCCACCGCGCCGGCGTGTGATGGGTGCGCGGTCGCGGAATTGGCGAAAGACAAGACATCGAAGTCCTGAAGTCCCGAGGTCCACGGAAGCCGTCTTCCATAAACCTCGGGACTCCCGGACTCCGGACGTCGTTATCTGTTGATCTCGTTCAGCATCGGATCCGCACGCACGGTGATCGCGCTCGTGTAGGTCTGACCGTTTGCCGTCATCGTGACGCGGTATGTGCCTGGCGTGACGCCAGCGGCTCCACCGCCGCCACCAAAGCCACCACCACCACCACCACGCCCGCCGGCGACCGGCGCCGGGTTGGGCGCGAGGAGACAGGGGCCGCCAAAAGCGGCGCCGCGTCCACCGCCGAAGCCACCACCACCGGCTTGGGGCGCGGGCGCTCCAGCGGGGGTGTTCCACCGCATCGCCCACTCCACCTTTTGGACGCCAGCCTTGGCTGGGAAGGACGCCGAGCAGGTATTGCGACCTGCCGCGTCGCTCACCTCGAATTTGACTTCGCCGGTCACGCGATCACTTAGGTAGTAGTTGATCGCCGCATTCCGGCTCGGGTTTTGTCCGATGAACGAGATCTCACCGCCGTTGTGCTGCGGCTGGATGTTGAGCCACTGCGTCGCGACGCGGTTGTCGAACAAGTGCGCGGCTGCGCTGCGCACGGCCGGTGTCATCTGCTGGAGTGGCGTGATGTCGTCCATGACCCAGATGCCGCGCCCGTGTGTGCCGGCGATGAGGTCGCCGTCGCGCGGATGAATGAGCAGGTCGTGCACGGCTACCGTCGGCAGATTGTTGTTCAGCCGTTGCCATGCCTGGCCGCCGTTCAGCGAATAAAACGCAGCGAACTCCGAGCCGGCGAAAAGCAAGTCGGGGTTCTTCGGGTCCTGCTTCACCACGTACATCGGGTGGCCATCGGGGATGTTGCCCGTGATGTTCGTCCACGTCTTGCCGAAGTCCGTCGTCTTATAGACGAACGGTTTATACATGGCAAACCGGTGCCCAGTGACGGTGGCGAACGCCGTGCCGTTGGTGTGCTTGGACGCTTCGACACGGCTCACCCAGATGTCCGGACGCGAGTTGCCCGGCATCCCGGCGGTGCCCACCTTCGCCCAGGTCTTGCCGTAGTCGCGTGTCACCTGGATGTTGCCATCGTCGGTGCCGATCCAGACCTGACCGGGTTCGACGGTGGATTCCGAGATCGTAATGATCGTCGCGTGGTACTCGGCGCCGCCACCGGGGTTTTCGTCGGGCGTCATGCCGCCAGAGAGCCGGCTGGTGCGCTCGGGATCGTTCTGCGTCAAGTCTGGGCTGATGAGCCGGTAGGTGGCGCCGCCGTCGAGCGACATGATCAGGTGGTTGGACCCGATCATGATGGCCTTCGGATTGTGCGGCGACAGGATGAACGGCGTGGACCAGTTGTAGCGAAGCGGTCCCATCTGCTGCGGCTGCACGCCCCAGTTCAGGGCTTCCGCCTTCTTCTCCATCTCGGGCGTGATGTATTCGTTCCAGTTCGAGATGTTCGTCTTGCTCGGGCGAATGCTGGTGCGCGACCGCGTCTCGGCGTCCGATCGCCCGATGTTGCCGCCTTGTCGATCCGGTTGCGACTCGGAATAAATGTTTCGATAGTTGGTCGGGTCCTGTTGTGTGTGGTAGCCGTCACCGCCCGAGATATTGAACCAGTCACTCAGGTAGATGCCCTGCGCGCGGGTGGCCGACGGACCGCACGAGCTGCCGGCATCCTGCAGGCCGCCGCACAGGTAGTACGGCTCACGCATGTCGGCGGAAATTGAATAGTACTGGGTGACGTTCAGGTTCTCGAATCGGTGGTCATTCACGCCATCGTCGTGCGTCAGATTGAGTCCGCCGTCGCTGCCGATGTAGTAGCGATTCTTGTTGTGCGGGTCGAGCCACATCGCGTGCCAGCAGTGGCCGCCGTTGCCACCGCCGCCACCGACGAATGTCTTGCCGCCATCACGCGAGCGGCGATAGCCGATGTTGTAGCTGAAGATGTACTTGTCGTCGAGCGGGCTGATCCCGATGTGGTTGTAATAGAAGGGGCGGGTGAGATAGCGGTCGAGGAACGTCCACGTATCGCCGCCATTCTCGGTGCGGTAGATGCCGGCGCCGAGCTTGGTCATATCGGCGTACTCAGGGTTCGGCGTGCCGCCGCCACCGCCGCCTCGTCCACCACCTCCGCCCGCCTGCGCGGGCTGGCCCGGCGTGGGCAGCGTGGCCGGCGGCTGGAAGCCGTGCTCGATGTGCGCCATCAAAACCTTCGGGTTGGAGCGTGCGATGGCCAGGCCAATCTTGCCCATGTCGCCGGCCGGCAGCGTGTTCGTCAGCTTCTTCCAGTTGCGTCCGCCATTCGTGCTCTTGAAGATGCCGCTGTTGGGACCGCCGCTGTTCAGGCGCCACGGGTAACGGATGCGCTGCCAGAATGAGACATACAGAATCTCGGGGTTGCTCGGATCCATCACCATGTCGATGGCGCCCGTCTGCGGGTCGTTCGGCAACCCTTCGGTCTGCTTCACCCAGGTCGTGCCGCCATCAGTGGTCTTGAAGACACCGCGGCTGCCGATGGGACCGTAGATGTTGCCGATGGCCGCCACATAAACCGTGTTCGGATCTTTCGGGTGCAGGATGATCTTGCCGATGTTGAACGAGTCCTTGAGGCCCACGTTTGTGAACGTGGTACCGCCGTCGGTGGACTTGTACACGCCGTCGCCCCATGCGGCGGAGTTGCGACCGCATTCTTCACCGGTGCCCACCCAGATGATGTTGGGGTTGGTCTGATTGATTTTCACGTCGCCGATTGATGCGGCGCCGTACTTGTCGAAGATGGGGGTCCAGGCGGCGCCGGCACTGGTGGACTTGAACACACCACCCGACGCCGATCCGACGATGACATGCGCGAAGTCATTTTCGAGCGCGTCAACCGACGAGATGCGACCGACAAGGTTGGCGTTGCCAACATTGCGCCAGCGCAGATCCTGAATCATCGGATCTGCGGTTGAGGCCGGCTGCGCCGACAGTGTGGTACCGGAGGAGGCGAGCGCGACCACTGCGGCCACCAGGCCTGCGGCAGCGACACGTATCCGGGACATGGGGGTAACGGGCATAAATCTCTTTCTCCTTGCGGCGAGAGGCCGACCGACAGTGGGAATAGGGAACCGCGCGGATTGTGCCAAAAATGAACGTAAACGTCCAGCCTCACGGGCTTGAGGAATCCCTCTTGAGGCCCCCGTGCTCAACCCATTGTCGAAACAGGGTGATCGCCTGGCCTCGATGCGCGACGGCGAGTTTCTCCCCGTCGCCGACTTCACCGAACGTCCTGGCGTAAGGCGGGTAGTAGAAGACCGGGTCATAACCGAATCCGTTCGTGCCTTGCGCCTCGGGCCAGATTTCCCCTTCGATCGTGGACACGGTTTCAAATAACACCCGCCCAGTACTGCCGTTAACCACTGCGACCGCACACACATAGCGGCACGACCAGGGTCGTCTGTGTGTGGAGAGCTCTTTCCACAAGTTGGCGAACTTGTCGGGATACGTGGCACCCGGGTATCGGGCGCTGTGGACGCCCGGCCGTCCTCCGAGCGCATCCACCGCCAGGCCTGAGTCTTCGGCGAGGGTCACCATGCCGGTGGCGCCGGCATAGGCGTGCGCCTTGATGCGGGCGTTTTCCACGAAGGTCGCGCCGGTTTCGTCGGGTTCCGGTACCGGCCCCACGTCGTTGAGCAAGCAAATGGACAGCGGAAGGCCGGCCAGCAGGATTCGGATTTCCCGCAGTTTCCCTTCGTTCGTACTGGCAATGAGCAGCGGCATCCTTGTGTGGCAGCAGGTATAATCCCGCAGGTCCCTCGGTGATTTCTTCGGGAGGAGTTTCTCACATGGTCAGGAAAGGCAATCTCGTATTCTCGTCACTGGTCGTCGTTGGCGCCGCGGTGTTTGTGGCCGTGGTGACGGCTCAGACGCCACAGGCCGGCGATCACACTGGCATGTCGGCGTCGCAGGCGCAGAGTGTGGTGCAGGATCCGCCGGCGCAGGACCCGCCGGCCACGCCAGGTCGCGGTGGTGGACAGGGGCAGGCCGCCCGTCCTCAGCCGTACGCCACAGTGATTACGTCGGCCGCGATTACCGACGATGGCGTCTTCAAGGTGCATCGGATTGCGGACAAGCTCTATTACGAGATTCCGAAGGCGGAACTCGGTAAAGACTATTTGCTCGTCACCACCATCAAGAAGACCACCATCGGCGTGGGCTACGGCGGCCAGGCGGCCGGCACTCGCGTCATTCGGTGGGTGCCTCGAGGTGATCGCATCATGATTCTCGATATCGACTACAGCGTGATTGCCGACAACAACAATCCGATCGCGCAGGCCGTGGAAGATTCGAACAACCCGTCCATCATCCGCACGCTCAACGTGGCCGCGTACAGCCCGACCGGTGATCCGGTGGTCGAAGTGACGCCGCTCTTCACGACCGATGTGCCCGAGTTCTCCGTGCGCTCGCGCGTGGGCGGACGCGGCCTGGCGGCCGACCGCACGTTCCTGGAAAAAGCGGTCTCCTTTCCCGAGAACATCAATGTGGAAGCCACGCAGACGTTCACCGGCGCGGAACCCGCGGCGGGCGCAGGCCGCGCGGCCGGTGCCGCACGGGGCATGCGCGGTTCCAGCGCCACGGTGGTGACCAGTTACAGCATGGTGAAATTGCCCGAGACGCCGATGATGCCACGGTTGTTCGATGAGCGCGTCGGCTACTTCACGCAGGGCCTGACCGACTACGGCACCGAAGAGCATCGGTCAGTGGCCAAGCGCTACATCACGCGTTACCGCCTCGAGAAGAAGGACCCGGCCGCGGCCATCTCAGAGCCGATCAAGCCCATCATCTACTGGGTGGATCCGGCGACGCCGAAGAAGTGGGTGCCGTTTGTGAAGCAGGGCATCGAAGACTGGAAGGTGGCGTTTGAAGCCGCGGGTTTCCGCAACGCGATTATCGCCAAGGAAGCGCCGGCGAACGACCCCGACTGGAGTGCAGAAGACGCTCGGTATTCGGTGATTCGCTGGCTGCCGTCCACCACCGAAAACGCATCGGGCCCGCACGTGCACGACCCGCGCAGTGGTGAGATTCTTGAAGCCGACATCCAGTATTACCACAACGTCCAGAACCTGGCGAAGAACTGGTACTTCGTGCAGGTCGGTCCGCTCGACCCGCGCGCGCAGACCCTGCCGCTACCCGACGACCTCATGGGCGAACTCATGCGCTACGTCGTCGCGCACGAAGTGGGACACACGCTCGGCTTCCAGCACAACATGAAGGCCAGTTCCACCTACACCATTGAGCAGGTACGCGATCCGAAGTGGGTTAAGGCAAACGGCCACACGCCCACGCTCATGGATTATTCGCGCTTCAACTATGTGGCGCAACCGGAAGACAAGATCGATCCGGCGGACCTCATCCCGAAGATTGGCCCGTACGACAAGTGGGCCGCGATGTGGGGCTACAAGCCAATTCCCACCGCCAAGACCGCGGACGAAGAGAAGCCGACGCTCGACCTCTGGGCAAAGGAGCAGGACAGCAAACCGTACCTGCGCTTCTCCACCGAAGGCCAGGGCGGTACCGACCCCGGTGACCAGACTGAAGCGGTGGGCGACGCCGACGCGGTGCGGGCGACGACGCTCGGCATGAAGAATCTGGCGCGCGTGTCTGAGATGTTGCTCGGAGCGACAGGCACCCGCAAGGGCGACCCTTGGGCGGAACTCGAAGAAGTCTACGGCCGCATGGTCAGCCAGTGGACCACCGAGATGAACCACGTGACGCGCATGGTCGGCGGCTTCAACTCGCAGCAGAAGCACATCGGCCAGAACGGTGTGCGCTTCGAGATCCTCGCGCGCGCCAAGCAGCAGGAAGCGGTGCAGTACCTTGTCGCCAACGCGTTCCAGACGCCGACGATGATGGTGCGGCCCGAGATTCTGCGGCGCATTGAACCGGCCGGCATCATCGACCGCGTGCGCACCGCGCAGTTCTCCGTCATGAGCGGCCTGGTCCAGAACGCGCGTATCGATCGCATGGTTGAGCAGGTGGCGATCGACGGCCCGGCGGCCTACTCGCCGCTGGAGTTCCTCACGGAACTGCGCAACGGCGTCTTTGCTGAAGTGCCGAAGCCTGGGGCCAACATCGACATCTTCCGCCGCAACCTGCAGCGGACCTACCTGTCGATCATTGACAACCGCCTCAACGGACCGACGGCGCCAAGCGCCGAGGTGCGGTCATTGCTCAAGGGCGAGTTGCGCGCTGTCGGCGAGATGGTGGATGGCGCACTCCAGCGCGGCGGCACGCGCGATGAGTCCACCGCTCGGCATCTGCGCGATGTGATTGATGAAATCGCGACCATCCTCGATCCACGTGCGATGCGCGACCGCACTCCGGCTGGCGCAGGCGCGGCCGGTGGCCGCGGGGGCGGGGCGGGAAGATAAGACACTCGTCGGGGTCCGGGAGTCCCGGAGTCGAACGCACAAAAAGGGTCCGAGGGTGCGGCTTGCCGCCTCCTCGGACCCTTTTCATTTTCCCAGGACTCCAGGACTCCAGGACTCCAGGACTCCAGGACTTCAGGACTCCGACTACGCGAGTATCCCGCCGACGATCTCCCTCTGCTTCGCGATGAGCGCGTCGATGCCCTTGTCTGCGAGCGAGAGGAGCGCGTCGAGTTGGGCGCGGTCGAACGGCTCGGTCTCCGCCGTGCCCTGCAGTTCGATGAACTTGCCGCCTGACGTCTTGATCACGTTCATGTCCACCTCGGCGGCCGAGTCTTCTTTGTAGGCTAGGTCGAGCAATGCCGTCTGCTGCACGATGCCGACACTGGTGGCGGCGACGTAGTCGGTGACCGGAATGGTCTTGATCGCCCCCTGCGTGCGCAGGCGATCGAGCGCGAGTACCAGCGCGACAAAGCCCCCCGTGATCGATGCCGTGCGTGTGCCGCCATCGGCATGGATGACGTCGCAGTCGATCCAGACCGTCCGTTCGCCCAGTGCCTTGAGCGCCATCACCGATCGCAGCGAACGTCCGATCAGTCGCTGGATGTCCTGCGTGCGGCCACCGACCTTGCCCGCAGTGGACTCGCGCTGCGTCCGCGTGGATGTGGCCCGCGGCAACATGCCGTATTCGGCTGTCACCCAACCCTTGCCAGTGCCCCGCATGAACGGCGGTACGCGGTCTTCGATCGACGCGGTGCAGATCACACGAGTCTGACCCACCTCAATCAGGACAGATCCTTCGGCATGCACCAGCACGTTGGGGGTAATGGTTGTGGGGCGCAACGCATCAGCGGCGCGCCCATTCAGTCGTGTCATGAAGCTCCTATCCAAATTGGTCATCAGGGCGTGCGTTGCACCCAGCGTGTCCCGCGCCGCAGCGGGTGCCGCAGGTCGAGGTGTCCCACCAGCGTATCAACTTCGTGGCCGTCCACCAGAATCTGCACGGCCGTGACCCCGGGCAGGTTCACTGTCACAGCATTCACGATCGCGTACACCGTCAGCAGCTCGTGCAGGGATCCTCCCGGGTGGCCGGTCACAACGTCGCGACTGAGGTCGACGTAGGCCTCGCCGCGACTGGTGAGGAACAACGCGCGTAATGTCACGCCAGGTGGAATCGCCGACGCGTGTCCCTGCGGGGCGGCGGCCAGTTGGCGTTCGACGATGCGGCGAGCCTGATCGGCGGGCGATGCGGCGTAGAGGACGTCCTGATCGACTGCGATGAGGCCATCGCCGCCTGGCGCCACGTAGAACAGCGAGGCCGAGATTCGTCGCGCATCGCCGGGCGCCCCGTCGGCGGCGGTGGCTGTGGCCGCCGCACCGTCACGCGTGCGCCTGTCCATCAGCCAGCCGGGCCGCCACAGCGTTACCAGCCAGACGCCAAGCGCGGCACCCGCGACCGCCAGCCCAAGGTAGCCCCAAAGCCGCCGGGTGAGCGTCAACGGTCGCCTCCGCCCGTCGCAGGCCAGCCGCCGCGCAATTCGCTGATGATGCTGACCAGAACCTCGGCGACCGCGCCCTGAAACACGCTGCTCGCCAGCAGTTCCGCGTCGAGCGGATTTGTGAGAAAGCCCATCTCCACCAGAATGGCGGGCATGTTGGCGCCCACCAGAACGCGCAGCGGCGCCTGATAAAACGGCACTGCCTGCGGGGGCAAGCCCGCATCGCCAAGCCGCGCGGCCAGCATGCCGCCCAACTGCGATGATCGATCCGCCTGCGGGATCTGCGCCAGCAGCCAGGGTACCGCACCGATCACCCGCATCCCGCCGCCCACCACAGGCACCGACGCATCGGAGTCTGTCCCCCCGAGCTGGGTGCCGCCACTCGACGCATACTCGGCCGGGTCAAGCGATTGCACCTGCCATCCACGCATCGCCGGTATGGGCGAGCCGTTGGCATGGAGGCTGATGAAAAGGTCGGCCTTGTTGTTATTCGCGAGTTCGGCGCGGCGATCGATCGCGACGTCGGTATCCGAGTCGCGGGTCAGGATGACGCGCAGGCCAAACCGCGACTCCAGCATGCCCTTGAGCCGCTGGGCTACGGCAAGCGTGACCTGCTTTTCCTCAAGGCCCGATGCGCTGCGGCTGCCGGCGTCGGCTCCGCCATGGCCAGGGTCAATCACCACCGTGCGCATTGTACCGGGGCGATCAATCGACGGGGCGGAAACCACCGGATCCGGTCGCACCTGTGCCACTGGGGAGGCCCCGAGCAGATCGAGCGTGATGTGTCCTAAATCCTGGGCGTCGGCCTGTCGCACGTTGGTTACGGTCGAGCCGAGTTCCACATACAGTGCCGGCCCATCGGCGCGCACAGTGGCCAGCCACTCCGCCGGCACCTGCACTAACGGCGTCAGATCGAGCGCGTCGGCCTGAAACCGGACCGTGACGAGATTTCCGTCGCGAGTGACCCGTGAGGTGGCGCCTGGCTCAACGGTGATGACGAGCCGACCGCCGCTGGCGGTGCGCTCGAACTGCAGCACAACCCTGGGGACGACCGCGGTGCCCACCACGACAAGGCGGGATCCTCGCCGGATGTCGATCCGCCGGTCGAGCAAGTGGTCCAGCACCCGCAGAAAATCAATCGGCACGATCCAGGCTGCGCCGTCTTTGGTGACTGGCGCCGACAGCGAGACCAGGCGCCCGCCCGCCGAGACGGTCGCCTGCCCTTCCGTCAGCGCCACTCGCTGCGCGCCGACCGCCAGCACCACCCCGCCGGTGCGCGCATCTTCGCGCATCGCGATATTGAAGAAGCGGGCCAGCGTGTCGAGTGCGACGAAGTCGGTGCCGCCCGACCCGCGCACCACCGGCAGAGTGCGCGTGCCGTCGGAACCGATCACCCGGTAGGGCGACGGCGCCTGGGCAGACGCGCTCGCCAGCATGAGACTGGACAGGATGATGACGATGGCCGTGCGGCGGAAGCGCAAGTGTTCATGATAACAAGCAGGCCGCCACCGCTCTGGCCATAATCGGTGTGGAAGTGCGGCCTGATGCCACCGTGCCGACGGCGTGTCTGGACCCCAGCCAAATTGATCAGGTGGTGACGGATCTTGTCTCCAACGTCCGCGATGCGATGCCCCACGGTGGAACGCTTCGCGTAGGCACGGCCACGGTGCAGGGGCCGATCGAGGGGACGAGTGTGCCGGTCGGCCAGTTTGTCGCCCTGTCGGTGGCCGACACCGGCACCGGTATTCCCCCCGAGATTCGGGCACAGGTCTTCGAACCCTTCTTCACGACGCAGCCGAAAGGACAAGGTAGCGGCCTGGGGCTGTCCACGGCGTTCGGCATCGTCACCTAGTTCCAGGGGTGCCTGGAACTGTCTTTGCGGGTTGGACGTGGCACCGAGTTCACCTGTTACTTTCCCACCGTCGGGGCCCTCCTCGAGGACGAGCCCGCCGGGGCCCCGACGTTGCCGTCGGCGGACGGCCACGAAGTGGTGCTTGTTGTGGAGGACGAGCCGGCCGTGTGCGATGTGGCGCGCGCGACGCTGGAGCGTCAGGGCTACCGCGTGTTGACCGCTGCCAATGGCATCGAAGGGATGGCGGCGGCCGTAGCCGCCGCTGACGAACTCGACACCGTCGTCCCCGATATCGTGATGCCCGAGATGAGTGGATGGGAGATGGCCGGGCGCCTGCGCGAGGTGCAGCCCGAGCTCAAGATTCTCTTCACCTCCGATTAAAATGAAGGGACGGCCAGCGCCGACGACTGAGTGGTGCAAGGTGTGCATTTCCTCACGAAGCCGCACCTCCCAGCGCACCTAACGCTGCGAGTCCGGCAGATGCTGGATTCACACTGATTCCCGACTGATTTCTCCCACTGTTTTGGTGCCAGCTGCGCCTCGAATTGCTCGTGATGCTCGGCCGGTTCCCGAGGTGATAGCAGGCAGCAGTCCGTCGGTCCGTCGGTCGATGGGTTCTCGGTGGCGCTTCGCGCGACTATGCGACACTGGGCGACGTCATGAAAACCGCCACTGTCTTCGTCCTCCTGCTGGCCGCGTCAGGCCAGCAAGCTCCTAACGTTGGCCGCCCCGCAGCCGCACCTGGCAGCGCGGCGGGCGCGAAGGTGGAACAACGCGCGCAGGGCGAAGGGCCCGCGCCTGAGCTTGTGGCCAGTTTTGATGGCCTCGGTGTCGGATTCGACGGGCCACACGGCACATCAACCGGCCGGAATCCTTCCGACAACAGCCTCGCAGTCGGTCCCGACCATATTGTGCAGGTCGTGAATTCGAAGTTCGCCATCTTTACGAAAAAGGGCGCGAAGTTCGACAGCACGGGTCGGATCCTGTACGGCGCGGTCAATACGAATACGTTATTTGCCGGATTTGGTGGAACCTGTGACGCCCGCAATAACGGTGATGCGGTGGTCCGGTATGACCAGCTTGCCAATCGGTGGTTGTTCGTCATGCCGATCTTTCGCCGCGCGGCCGAGCGCCCCGATCAGCCCGAGGTGCCGAAGCCGGGCGGGCCGGCGCTTGTCAGCGTGCCCGGTGTGGCTGGGCAGCCGGGCCGAGCGGCGAAGCTTGTCACGCCACCGCCTGCAGTCGCGCCGCCGGCGACCGCTCAGACACCGCCTGCTGAAGCCGCTCGCGGCGCCGGCGCATCGGCTGCACCGCAACCGACTGGGCCGTATTCGATCTGCTATGCGATCAGCACCACCGACGATCCCACAGGTGAGTACTACCGCTACGAGTTCCTTCGCCCGCTGTTCCCCGACTATCCCCGACCTGCGGTGTGGACCGACGGTTACTACGTGCCGACCAGCACCGGCGATGACGTGATCGAGAAGCATGCGTGCGTGGTGGAACGCGCGAAGATGCTCAAGGGCGAGCCGGCCACGGAACAGTGCCTGATCATCGGTGACGTCAACTTCCTGAATAACGCGGATCTCGACGGCTCGCGCCTACCGCCGTCGGGCTCACCCAACATGATGCTGGCCACGGGTGGGTCGCAACTCAAGGCCGACGTGGATGACGACGGCGTGTATGTGTGGAACTTCACGGTGAATTGGGGAGACCCTTCGAAGACAAGGCTGTCACCGGTCCAGAAGATTCCTGTGGCGCCGTACACCTACCTGTGCGGTGGGCAACTCACCAGTTGCGTGCCGCAGCCGGGAAGCGACCGCCGACTCGATGCACAAGGCGACAAGCTGATGGCGCGTGTGGTGTATCGGCGGGTCACGCAGGGCAGGAGTTCGTATGAGTCCGTGGTCGCAGTCCACTCGGTAGATACGGAAGCCGCGGGTGGCGGTGTGCGCTGGTATGAGTTTCGCGTGAATCCCGATCGGTCGCTGCGCCTGCACCAGCAGGGCACCTATGCGCCTAGTGGGAACTATCGCTGGATGGCGAGCCCCGCGATCGACAAGGTGGGCAACATCGGAATTGGGTACTCCTTCGGCGGCGCGGCGGTGTTCGTCGGGCAGCGATTTGCGGCGCGGCGGGCCACCGATCCGCTCGGCCAGTTGGTGCTTCGTGAAGTGACACTGGTTGAGGGCCAGGCTGCGCAGACCAATACGCTGCGATGGGAAGACTATTCGCAAACGGCGGTGGATCCGGTGGACGACTGCACCATTTGGTACGTGGGCGACTACTTCAAGACTGGCGCGGCAAACTACTCCACGCGGATTGGCGGGTTCAAACTGCCCGGGTGTTAGGCAGGCGCACAGGTGATGCGCGGGAATTGGGGGCCTGGCTTGCGGCGGGCCAGCGAGAGTGGAGGAAGTCCCAGAATGAGGCCTCAGGTGTCGTGATCATTGAGGCACGCATCGATCAGGATGGTCACGTGGCGGACGCCCGCGTGATTCGCCGTGTCGCCCTGCTCGATCAGGCCGCACTCGACGCGGTCCTGCAGTGGGAATTCACGCCGACGTAGCGGAGGGGCAAGCCGGTGTCCGTCATCATGACGGTGACGGTGAATTTCACGTGGAAGTAGAAACTCGGCCTTGAGGAACAGGCCGAGGCTGCGATCTCAGCGGCGCTTGATCTGCACGCGCCGAAACATCACCGGGTCGTTGTGGCCGGCGAAGCCGAAGAACCCAGACGTACGCGTGACGCCGGGATGTGCGCGGCTTCCCATGTAGGTGGCGGGGTCCACCTTCGAGAGGTCGGTGGTGAGGATGACGGTGCCGTTCAGTTCGACGCGAATCGTCGAACCAGTCACTGACACATCCTGTACGTTCCATTCACCGATCGGGCGCTGATAGCCGCGTGCGGCCGCCACCATGCCGTAGGCGGACCCGTGCGCCTGACGCGCGTCGATAGGCCCGCGGACTTTTTCGTAGTTGTCGTCAAGTACCTGCAGTTCGGTCATCCCGACATACGCGGTGTCGCCTTCGCCGGGATACCTGATGGCCAGGCCATTGTTGCCACCAGCCGGCAATTTGAACTCAAGGCGTGCCTGAAAATCTGTGAGCGGCTGATTCCAGTAGATCGTACCGCCCTTGTCCGGCTTGCACACGATTGCGCCATCCTTGATGTCGTAGTTGTCGAGTGGGCCTGCCCAGCCATCAAACGTGCGCCCGTTGAAGATGTCCGTGAAGCCGTCGCCGTCCTTGGATCGCAGCAGATCGTTGGCTTCCGGTGTGGCGATCTCGCGGATGAAGATGTTCCGCCAGCGGATTTCGCCGCCGTGTGTCTGCAACTGGATGGGGCCGCGCGCCGGCACCGGAGTGGCGCGGTCGTAGTAGTTCTCCATGATGGCGTGGTCGACAACGAGGGTGCCGTTGAGCCACACGCTGACGCGCGCGCCGACCATGACGATGCGTAGGGAATTCCACTGGCCAAACGGCTTGTCGGCCAGCACTAGCGGGTCTTTGCCTGGCGCGCCGGCGCGATTGTTCCACAGCCCGCCGGAGCCTTTGTCTGCGCGCAGATTAAACTTGGCCTCTTCGGTGTAGTCCCAGATCTGCACTTGCGGCACGCCGCGCAGATAGATGCCCGAGTCGGCCTTTGGCACGGTCTTGTAGTCTACGAGCAACTCGAAGTCGCCGTAGTCTCGCTCGGTGGTCGCGTAGGCGCCCTGGCCATCGTTCACCAGTTCCGGCCCCTGCGCGGTCCAGTGCGCCCGCATGGTGGCGTTCCACTTGGCGATCTGGGCGGCGCGCTCGGTCTCACTCATGGCCAGCAACTTGCGATGGTCGAAGGTATCGCCGCCCCTCCAGCCGGTCAGATCCTTGCCGTTGTACAACGCCGCGAACCCAGGGGGCGCCTGCGGTGAAGAGAGGGAAGGAGGCAGACCGCCCGCGAACGCCATCATGCAGGACACCACCGCCGCTCCGCGGCCAAGAAACGCACCACTCATGGGGCGATGATACCCCTACCCGTGTGCCGCAAGCTGTCCGCAGCCGGCGGCGATGTCGATGCCGCGGCGCTGACGGATGGTACTCGGCAGTCCGTACTCCGCGAGGACCGCCTGGAAGGCTTTCGCAGCGCGGTGGTGCGTCGGCAACCCGTCGTAGCCCTCGGTTGGATTGAGTGGGATCAAGTTCACATGCGCCCGCTGCGACGAGAGCAGCCGGCCCAGGGCATGCGCGGCGTCTGGGCCATCGTTGGTGCCTGCAATCAGCGTCCACTCATAGAAGATGTGCCGATCCATCGTGTCGCAGTAGTACCGACAGGCCTCCATGAGTACGTCGAGCGGCCAGGCCTTCGCCACCGGGATCATCGTCGCGCGTTCGTCCTGGGTGGCCGCATGAAGTGAGACCGCCAGGCTCACCGGCTCGCGGTCGTCGGCGAGGCGGATGATGCCTGGAACAACACCCACGGTGCTCAATGTCATGCGCGATGGGCTGAGCGCCAGCCCTGCCGTGTCACACAGGATATGCGTGGCGGCGATGGTGGCGTCGTAGTTGTGCAGCGGCTCGCCCATACCCATCAACACAACGTTGCGCAGTCGCTCGCCGGTGCCGGCGAGCACGCGTGAGATATGCATGGCCTGGCCGACGATTTCGGCGGTCGTCAGGTGGCGATCGAACCCCATCTGGCCGGTGGCGCAAAAGACACAGCCCATCGCGCAGCCGACCTGGGTGCTGATGCACGCCGTTGCGCGACTGGCGTATCGCATCAGCACGGTTTCCACTTGCCGTCCGTCGTCCAGTGTCAGCAGGTACTTGCGCGTAAAGCTGTCGCTGGATATGGTGTCACGCGCGACCGGGAGCCACGTGGTGCTGGTGTGCGTTGCGAGTGTTGCGGCGAGTCCAGCCGGCAGCCGTTCAAGTGACGCGAAGTCATCACGGCCATGCGCGTGCAGGTGTCGCCAGACGCGCTGCCCATGTATGGGCTTGAAGCCCCACCCGGCTACGGCGTCCATCAGGGCAGTGCGCGATACGCCGAGCAACTCGGTCACGTCAGCCGATCACGTTCTGATGCCGCGCAGCCGCACTTCGTCGGCTACGAGAAGTTCCAGCGGCGTGTGGTCCTCGACGCTGATCGTCGCCACGGCAAGTCGCACGCGGCCCTGGGTGGTGTCGATTTCCTCCAGAATGCGGGTGAACAGCCGGTCCTTAATTGCCCGCCGTTGTTTACAGTCCACGATGTAACGCAGGGCCAGTTCCATCCACCGCTCGTGGACCTGCAGAAGCACGACCGGCTTCACGGGGAGTTGTTCGATCAAGAGCTTCCGGACTACGTCGTGCCACACGCCTTCGGCGTCACGGCCGTATTCGCCCACCACTTCTTCGGCCACGCGGTCCATCAACTCACACGCCAGGCGATAGTCGGTGCCGTGCTTGATTGGCACCACGGTCTCGTCTCAGAGAGCGGGAAACTCAGATGACAGTTGTACACCGGCACCTTGGAGACGAAACTGTTGGCCGCGTGGACGATGCGGTCGTTGTGGCGATCGCCACCGATCCAATCGCCGCACTCCATCATCGTGATAGGCAGAATTCTGACATCGACCACGTCGCCTGTCACACCGCCAAAATCAATCCGATCGTCGGGTCTGAAGTAGCCGCCCCAAGAGACTGCGAGCCAACCGGCCACGCTGACAAAGACCGCCTGGAAAACGAAAGCGATGCCCACGCCGGCCACGCCAAACGCGGCGGTGAATCCGTCGAGCCGGTTGCTGAAGACCATGCCGACAACGAATAGAGCGATGGCATACGACGCGATGTCCGTGCCCTTGTTCGCGCGGTACCGCACCGCAGGATCCTGAGTTCGCTTGGTCAGGGCGCGCTGCGCCAGGCTGACCGCCGCACGGATGGTGACCAGGCCAATGGTCAGGAGCACCAGCTGGCCGACGATGGGGTCAAACAGCAGACGGGTGATGGCCTCGTCCATCGTCTGAGAATAGTCGAAATGGAGCTCCACGCGCAGCGCCCTAGTATTTCGCTCTAGCCCCCGCGTGCTGACGTCAACGTGTACCAGCCAGTGCCTGCGAGGCCAATGGCACCGCCTAGCAGGAATGTCACGTCGGGCCCGACCATCGACCACAACACACCTGCCACAAGCGGCGCGGGGCAGAACGCGAACGATCGTAGGCCCCAGTACAGGCCCACGGCCCTTGCGCGAATGGGTGCGGGAAACCCGGTCGAGATCAACGCCTTGCGCGCGGGCTCGCCAAGTTCACGCAATCCATTAATCACAAACGCCACGACGAGTCCGGCCGTGATGGGCAGGCCGAAGTACCTACACACCTTCGGCAGCATCACCAGGGCGATTGGGAAGATCGAGAAGAGGAAGAATGTCGTTCCGATGAACGGCCGAGGCGATGCCGATCGATCCACCCACTTGGCCATCGGCACATACGTTGCCAGCGCCGTGACGCCCATGAGGGCCAGCAGCCAGCCGGCGGTGGCAGCCGCGGCGGGATCCGTCCATCCCCACTCGCGCGTAAGCAGGGACACTACGTACAGCACCGCAAAGTCGCGCGCGAACCAGTCACCCCATCGAATGAAGATTTCAGCCGTCAGCAACTGCTTCAATTCCGGCGGCATCGTCTGAAGGATGGTCTTGAGAGGTACATCCTCGGGCGCGGCCTTAGGGCGCAGGTGGGAGGTGAGGGCCAGCTGCAGGCCGACGGCGAGTCCCACCAGGCTAATCGCGATCGTCAGGTTGAGCCAATAACCGGCTAGGCCAAACGCCACGCCCGCGATCGCCGGGCCGACAATTTTCGGCAGGCGTTTCTGGATGCTCTGCAGCGCAAATGCAATCGTCCGCCGCTCCTTGCGCACGTGACTGCCGATGACGTCGAACGTGGCCGGCACCGAGAGCGGCTCCCAGTTCGTCATGAGCAGCGCACCGGCCACAAGCGGCCAGGGCCCAGACCCGAACAGCATCAGCAGGAAGCCTCCGGTCATCGGGAGCGCCGACACGGTCAGCGCGATCCGCGGCCCTAGATGGTGCGCGATTGTGCCACCGGCGATGTAGCCGAACCCTTCCGCCAGGTTCTTCGCGAACCCAATGATGCCGATGAATGTGGCGGCGCTGAAGGCGGAGCCAGCCAGCGCCACTTGATCGCGCAGATGCAGCGAGAGGAATGAGGACCAGATCTCCTCACTCAGGCCGAGGCAGCCAATGACAACGAGGATGGCTGCAGAGGCGCGGTTGAAACCGAACCAGTCTGCCGCGCGATCCGTCAGTCGAGCCAAGCTTGGAAGAGCCTACGCCAAGACGCACCGGCGCCGATAGTGATCTGCAGCGGCACTGGGACGAGGAGGCGTTGCACCACATCGTGCGCGATCACTACCAGACATTTCGCGCCCAGGCGATCCGCCGCAAGATCTCCGAGGAGGAGAGGCGGGTCATTCAGGAAAATAATTTCACGAAAATGTATTCGCCGTCTTGACCAGCAGTCAAAGCGAAGCTTTTCTTAATGCCCTGCTGTACACCCCCAGTGCCATAGTCAGGAGATTGCATGACAAGTTCGTTCGTTGAAACGAATAGGAGTTATTTGTATAAACGTTGCTCTTCGTACCGTGTCAGATGCCTTGGCCGCCGTCTTATGCGCGTTGGCCCTCGGGGTCGGCGTTCTGGCCCAGGCCCCGACGGAGATAGCGGGCACCTGGAAGTCCGACTTGGCGAAGTCGACGTTCAGCCCGGGTCCCGCTCCCAAGAGCATGTCGATTGCCGCCGTCTCCGGAAACCTCGCCAGCACCCCGTCGATGCAATGTCGGGGGACAGTCCCCTACTACGGCCTATCAGCGACAAACGTGTAGCTGGAGGCCAGCAGCACGCCGCCCACGAGCGCAGCTCTACGGCCGGAGACTACCCAGAGCCCCCACATCGACGCGATGATTGCTACGAGGCTAGAGGCGGCCCTCCTGCCGCGCCACCTCATCGCCGCCTCCACACTTCATAGAGAGGCGTCTCATGTTCGAGCGAGTAACCTGACGTCAACCACGTCTCGAGGCCGGCGTGCCCATGGAAGAACGCCGCCGAGTTCGGCTCTCCCCTGCCGTTGGGCCTTCCCCAGTCCTGCTTTTGGAGCGTAACGATCGAAGGACGCTCCCTGGCGAGGTCTGCCAGCAGACCCGCCGAGCCGTAGCCAGGTATGTCCGAGGCAAACTCCATCACGATCGGACGACTCCAGTGAAATCGTGACGCACTCCGGCGTTGGCCCTTGAGCATTACGCCTGGTGAATAGCCGAACACGTAGATCGTCTCATCGGGCTGGGTCGTTGTCCTGACCTCGTCTGAGAGGTTCTCGACCTCGAGGGGCACAAACTTGTCCAGTTCGCGCCCGCCAAAACGAGTCAGATAGGTCTGCCGATCGGTTCGGCCAGTCAGAACGCTCCACTCGGCCGTTGTGTTCTCGACCAGCTTCGGGATGTGTCCCCATTCGCCCTGCCGCAGGCTCATGGCTCCGAGCACGGCCAATGCCACACCTGAAACCAGGGGTCGAGTCCGCCACTGAGTGAACAACGGCGCGAGCCCGACCGCAGCCATCATTGCGAGGGCCGGCGCTGCCTGCACGAAGTACTGCGGGGAATCGCGCGCGCCAATGATCAGGATCGCCAGACAGGCGGCGGCCACCCAGCTCAGGATCACCAGCGTGCAGAGGGCGGCCGCGTTCCGCGGCGCCAGCAGCCATCGCCAGGCCGCGCCGAGGGCACCGAGGCCACCGAGCATCCAGAGGGCGTCGTTGGCCGCGCGTTCGATTGGGAAACTGAACAGGTATTGCAGGGGGCTCACCCTCTCAAAGGTCTCGCCCGAATAGGCGAGATTGTAGGTGACGGTGGCCAGGTAGAGATCGGGGATGGCGCCGGCGGCAGCCATCGCGAGGATTGGCACAGCAACGGTCAGTGCGCCCACGCCGGCCACTTGGGCGATCTCCCGCAGACCTGCACGCCACGAAGGCTGGCCGTCACGCGGCCAGACCAGAATTGCGACGGCCACCGGCAGCGCGTAGGGTGCGGCCGTGTATTTGAGCCAGAAGGCGGCTCCGAGCAACACACCGATCCCAATCAGGTGCCTGCCCGTTCGACGTTCCGCGGCCGCCAGCGCGATTGCCAGCGTGACGGCCAATGCGATGAATGTCTCGCACTGCGCCCGCACATACACGCCACTCAGGCGGTACACCATGGATGGATTTGCAAAAAAGAGAAAGGCGGCCGCGGCACCCAAGCCGATGCTGTCGGTAAATCGCCTTCGGCCAATTGCCACCAACAGCCACGCGACCAGGCCGGCCACGGCCATATCCGCAATGGGCACGACTGAATCATGCGGCCACACCGACCACAGCAGCGCATAGACGACGTGAATGCCCGGAGGTTTCTGGTCCCATGCGGCTGCGTACGGCGCATGCCCTGCGATGAGCTGCTGCCCGGCGTACGCATACAAACTCTGGTCGGCGGCCATCGGTTGCGCGATCGACGGGACGCGCAGCAGCCACAACACCACCAGCACGGCGATGGAGAGTGATCGGACGGTCATGCGTAGCAACCCAACCATATGAATTATAGTGCTGGGGTGTCTACTCTCCGTGCGCCCGACCTGACGATGGTCGTGCCCACCTACAACGAAAAAGATCGACTCGCGGAACTGGTGGCCGCGGTGTTTGCCGCATCCGAGGCGTATGGTCTGGCGCTTGAACTAGTCGTCGTTGATGATAACTCACCGGACGGCACCGGACAACTGGCGGATAGACTTGCGGCTCAGTATCCCATCCGCGTGATCCATCGCTCAGGAAAGCTGGGACTGGGCACGGCGGTCGTGGCCGGGTTTGAAGTCGCGTCCGCCGAGGCGGTGGGCGTCATGGATGCGGACTTCAGCCATCCGCCGTCGCTGGTGCCGGTATTGTTTGCGGCATTTCGTACAATCGGCGCCGATGTCGCGGTAGCCAGCCGCTACGTGCCGGGCGGTTCCACTCCGGACTGGCCCCTCAGACGGCGGCTCCTTTCCCGCACCGCGTGTTTGCTCGCCCGGGGCCTTTCTCCAGTTCGTGATGCGGCGTCGGGATTCTTCATCATCAAGCGAGCGATCGCCAAAGGCACCACGATCAAAGCGGGTGGATTCAAGATTTGCCTTGAACTCATTGTCCGGGGCGACGTCGGAAGCCTTGTCGAACTGCCATACCGCTTCAATGATCGTGAACTGGGCCAGAGCAAGATGAGCATGCGTGAGGCCGCGGGATACCTCGTGCAACTTCGGGATCTGTACCTCGAACGACTTTTCGGCTCGCGCCGGCCGGCGCACCGGTATCGGCAACTGTCTTCCGTGGACGTGGCGGCACTGATGCGGTCGTGACCGCGCCTACCGAAGCCAACCAATCCACGCGTCGCCCGCGACACCGATCGCGGCAGCCACAACCACGGCGCCTGCAACCCGCGCCAGTCCTCCGTGGCGCCACGCCGTCACCGCGCCAAGGGCGGCCCAAGTCACCATCGCCGGATAGGTGGCGAGCGTCACGCGCGTGATGAACTCCAGCGCGTAGCGGTAGAACGCCTTTTCCACCGGTGCCAGCGCCACGCTCGCGGTGAACACGATGAAGGTGATACCGAGCGCCGCGATCGCCAGCCCCAGACGATCCCGCCACCCGCGTCGCAACCATACGATGACACCGGGCACCGCGAGCAGCACCATCGGCCAGCCCACCGCCATGGCGCTGAACCGCCCCGCATCGACCATCCGTGTCGCCATCGAGATCGGCGCAGAGGTCGGTGTGGCGGCTTGAGTCGCCCGCACTGCGGCGGCGGACCGGAACGCGTCACCAAAATGCCCGTAGTACAGAAGGACTGCCAGAACGGCCGCCACAAGAAGGGCACTGGCGATCATCCAGGCTTCGGACCGCAGGTGTGGGCGTCCCACGAACCGGTACAGGAGGCAGAGCACTCCGAGAATCGTCGCGAGCAGCGTGAATGTGCTGATGTGGCACAGCAGTCCGAAGGCGATGAGCAGGGTCAGGCCTGCCCACTGATTCCATCGGCCCCGAGAGAGCGGCCACAACGTTGCCGCCGCGAGGGCCGCCAGCGCGACGGACTGCCCGAACGCGTTGGTCATGTTCGCATTTCCGACGATCTCGAACGTCCGCGGCACCAATGAATAGAGCACGGTGGCTGCGGCCGCCACCGTCCGGTCGCCCCACCCGCGCGAAATCAGTCGGTAGAGCAGCAGGCCTCCAGCCACCTCCGCGACAGTGACAACGATGCGGAGCAAGGACACCAGGTCCGAAGTGAAAACCGTCCAGGGCGCGGCGAAGACGTAGAGCCCAATGGCGTAGGGAAATGTCACGCCGTTCGGCATCGGTTGCGTGAAGTAGTAGCGGCCTTCGAGCACCCATTCCAGCCGATGGGCGTGAAACACCGCATCGATTATGAGTTTCGACGGGTGCAGCAGCGCCATCAGCTTCAGGTAGAGGACGACGAAAGTGACAAACAGGGCGACGCGACCCGCCACCCCAACCGGCCGACCGAGTCTCGTTCGCAGTAGCCATACGGCGCCGCAGATCAGGGCCAGCGCGACCGCGAGCCATTCCATTGGCACGGCGAACGCAGGGAACGAACCGAGGTCGCGCGTAAGAGGAATCGCCTGCAGGCCGGCCACCGCGGCCACGCCAGCAGCGAATACGATCGGCGGGGCGCCCATCACGAGCAGCACGCCGCCAAACGCGCCGGCGGCGATGGCGGCCGCGCGAATGGCGGGCCCGGGAGGCAGGGGCTGGAACCCCGGGTCAGGCGCGCAGCTCCAGCGGTCGACATAAACCCCAAGCTCGCGTTTGTCGCCGCCACCCGGGACAAACGTCCCGGTGGTGAGCGTCATCACGGCGCCGTGACCGATTCGTGGCGGCAGGGGCACGTTGATGTCGATGAAATCGTTGCTCGTGCCGTGCCGGGCGGTCACGATGCCGTCCACCGTGAACGTCACCTCCGGCAGGGAGCCCGCATCCGCCCGCCCTCCGCGCAGGCGCACGATGCACGCCCAGGCACCGCGCCGGTCCAGACCCGGTAGCCGCATCGTTGCTTGCCGGCCCGACCAGGCGAACGTGTCCCGTCCTGCTCTCTCGCTCTCGTAAAAACCGCTCACCAGGCCGGGCATGGCGCGGTCCATTTCGAGCGTGAACCCGGGGCGCGCGGCATACCCGCCCACGACGGCCGCCGCGCCTGCGAGCGCCGCGACACTGAGTGAAACCAGGAGGCGAAACACAGCTTATTGAGCCAGCGGCAAAGGCTTACGACAGGCGACGTGATACCCGCTCGTCATGATGCCGCGCTCGGGCCTAAGCCGCTGGGAGTCACCATATTCGCGCGAGATCAAACGGGACCATGGTCGCAGGATCTGGGCAAGCACCAGCCAGATCGCGCGCGCTGGACTCCAGCCCAGCGTTTCGGCCTGCATGCCGAGGCGCTGCACCAGGACGGCGAGGGTTCCCACGGATGTCGTTTCCTCTCGAACATCCAGTGCGTCGAACCGCCGCAACAGGTGACGCAGGCCGTATTTCGTGAACCGGAAGTAGTCATGCGGCGCGTCGTGAATCGGAAACAGGAATCGAGTAGTGAGCACCAGTCTGCCGCCTGGCGCGAGCACACGGAACATCTCATCAATTGCGGATTGCGGGTCGGGAATGTGCTCGAGCACTTCAGTACACAGGATCACCTCAAACGACCCGTCGCAAAAGGCTAGACGCTGCGCATCGGTGACCACGTGAATGCCTGGACGCGGCGTGAGATCGATCGCGACCCGATTGGGGAAGCACACGGCATACGGGCCGGTCTGCGCGCCGATGTCCAGCGTCCGCGCCGTGCTCGCGTGCTCCTGCACAAAACGATCGAGGGTGACCCTCGTGATTTTGGCGAAGAGTGCGCGGCGCAGCCTGCGGAACACAGCCATGGTTCAGATGGGTGATTCTATCGTGTCGCCTCGCCGGGCGGCGTTCGCCCGCCGCCAATTCTGGGCCATACTCGCCGGAGTGCAGGATTCCCGACTTTGGCGCCCGAGTGTTCGTCGAACTTGTGGGACCATGAGAGGCTCAATTCTTGACCGGGGGTGAAGTGAAACGAATCTGGATCGCCTTCGCCGTGGCCGCCCTGGGGCTGGGGTTCGTGCCCGTATCGACTGCGCCGCCCGAGCAGGGCCGGGTGCCACCTGCTATGGACACGCAGGAAGCCACGGCGCTGACGCAGGGCTGGGCGCTGCTCGCGCAGGGTCTGCTCGATGATGCCGTGGCTGCTTCGGACGCAACGCTTCGCCGCTATCCGAAGAACCAGGCCGCCCTGGCACTCGTGGTCGAAGTCACGGTCGCACGCTTCGGTGCCCGCGCCGCATTGGATCGATATGAGGCCTGGCTAGGGACCCGAACGCTGGACGATGCCTACGTGCTGCGTCGCGTAGCACGTGCGTTCCTGTGGGACGCGGCGCGCGACCCAGAAGGCGTCGGACGTTATGAGGCTCTCAAGGCTCTCCTCGCCGACGGAGATGCGGACGCGACGGCCGAATTGGCGTCCGGCATGGACCGGGGGATTCTCAATGATGTTCAGATCATGGCGACGCTCGGCAGCGGACCGGCGGTGCAGCGCCTGGTCGATCGGATGAATCAGAATCAACCCTTGACGATCGGGATGATCGCCGCAATGGGCGACAGCGGGCAGGCCTTGGCGGTGGAGCCACTCGTGTCTTTCTTGAAGGACCCCCGGCCGTCGTTTCGTACAGCCGCCGCTCAGGGGTTGGGCAGAATGCAGGCCCGCCAGGGGCTGGGCCCGCTTCGCGGTTTACTCCAGGACCTGCTTCCCGAGGTGCGTCTGCAGGCCGCAGCGGCTTTGTGGCTGATGGATGACGGGGCAGGCCTGGAGGTCCTGCGCCAGTTTGAGGATTCCGAGTTCCCTGCGGTCCGGCTTGCGGCCCTGGAGGCCACCAAGACGAAACGGGACGGTGGCTGGACTTTGCGAGCAAAAGCGTTGTTGCTGGCCGATGACGCGATGGTGCGGGTGCAAGCGGCCACTCTGTTGGCGCCGCACGATCCCGATTCCGCCCGTCAAGCCCTGGACGCCCTGGCCGGCCATGAGAATCCCGCCATCAGAGAGGCCGCAGAGAAGGCGGCAGCTGACTCGGTCACCGGCGACCTGCGGATATTGAGGGGCCTGCTGCGCAGTGGGAACCCGGCCGTCCGTGTCGCGTCGGCCACTCGGGTACTGGACCACGCCCGGTAGGCCCGCCGGCCCGCGCTCGGTGCCGTGGTACAGTTTACCGGGTCTAAATACATTTGATGCGGTGCCGATACTACAGAGCGGAGCTGGCCGATAGCCGATGAGATTCATGCATACACCCGCTTGCCACCTACGTAGGTCCACAGGGGCCGCCCTCGTGCTTCTGGCGATCCTATTGCTTGCCGCCCCTGCGAGCGCCCAAATCTCCCGCGTGGGCAGCAGTCTCTCGTTGGGAGGCGCGAGCGTCACGCGCGGCACGGATACCGGGTTTGACCCCGTCAATAATGTCTACATCGCCGTGGGGTCCACTAATTCAGGCTCAATCCGAGTCGTCTTCACCAATACGGCGGCCGGTGTCCTGAAGAACTACCTGATTCTCGTGGGAACCGATCCGCCGTACGGGCAGTTTCCGCGCGTGGAGTACGCGGCGCAGGCGAACAACGGAGTTGGCGGGCAGGGCGCGTTCCTGGTGACCTATCACTCGTCTGGCAGGGTATACGCCCAGATCGTGTCGTATGCCGGAGGGGCCGTCACCCAGCCTGTGTCCATCAACGACACACGGTCCTGGGAGGAGGCCGGCGCGTCGATTGCCTATTCCCCGGTAAGCCAGCAGTTCCTGGTGGCCTGGCAGACGGCCGCGTTTGGCGTGCAGGCGCGGTTCATTAATGCCGCGGGCGCGCCGACGGGCAACGTGATGATCTTCGCCAACGATGGTACCGGACGCGACCCGAGCGTGGCTTGGAATAACGTGACCAACGAGTTTGGCTTGGGCTTTTCCGGCTTCAGCGGTTCCGGCGCATTCGTGAGGTTCCGGACCGTTACGCAAGCCGGGGTGCTTGGAGCGATCAATACCTTCGGTTATTCATCGGCCACCTTCAACACCGATATGGCCGTGAACCCGGGCACGGGCGACTACGTGTTTGTTTGGGCGCAGCCGGCCGGCACCGGGTCGAGTTTTGCGCAATTCAGTTCCCTTGGCGCGTTGCTCTCGACTGGAGCGATTTCCAACGTCATCGGCGGCACCGACAGCCTGAGCGTGGCCTACAGTCCCGTCAGCGGGACCTTTCTCACGGTGGGCCAGCATTCGACGGCTGTAGAGGTGTACGGACGGGAACTGGTCGGATCGGGTGCGCCGACAGGCTCGGTCCTGGTCCTGACCAATGGCGGGACCCTGGGTTCGTTTTATCCGCGAGTCGTATCGCGCCTCAGTGCCGTCGCAGAGTGGCTGATTTCGTACGGTCGGAACTTCGTGGAAATGGCCGGCCAGGTGGTCGCAACCGCCTCGACCGGCCCAACACCGACGCCGACGCCGACGCCGACGCC
>SYFT01000051.1 GCA_005799825.1 Acidobacteriota bacterium
GCCTTCCATCGCGTCCGGCAACCAGACAAACAGGGGGATCTGGGCGGACTTGCCCGTGGCTCCAAGGAACAGGAGCAGCGTTGCGATCGTCAGCACGCCGGCGCCGGCCATGGTGGCCGGTTCCACGCTCAGGTGCGAGACCTGCATCGCCAGTTGCTGGAAGTCGAGCGTGCCGAACTGCGTAAAGAGGATCAGTATCCCCAGGATGAAGCCGAAGTCACCGATGCGGTTGACGACAAACGCCTTCTTGCCGGCGTCGGCGGCGGCCGGCTTCGTGAAGTAGAAGCCAATCAGCAGGTCGGAACAGAGGCCCACGCCTTCCCACCCGATGAACATCACGGGGAAGTTTGCGCCCAGCACGAGCACGAGCATGAAGGCCGCAAACAAATTCAGGTACGAGAAGAACCGCGCGAAGTCCGCGTCGGTTTCGTCGTGCATGTACGCGGTCGAATACAGGTGAATCAGCGTCCCGATGCCAGTCACGACGAGAATCATCAGCGCCGACAGTGGGTCGAGCCTGAGGGCGAACGGAATCTGCACGGTGTCGGACGACAACCACGTGAACACGACCTCGTTGATGGCCCGAACGCCGCCCACCGGTTCCAAGCCAAGCATCGTCCACACGGCGTACACCGACACGCCGAACGACCCGGCCATGGCGGCCGTGGCGAGACCGCCCGTCAGACCCTTCGGCCAGCGGCGGCCAATGGTCGCATTGACCAGAAAACCCAGAAACGGCAGGAGGAGAATCAACAGCAGCACGGTGTTACCACTTCAACGATATGAACGCGTCCGGAGACAGGGATTCCCGGTGTCGGAACAGCGCGATGATGATGGCCAGCCCGACCGCCGCCTCGGCGGCCGCCACGGTCATGACGAAGAACGCGATGATCTGGCCGTCGACCGTTCCGAGGAAACGATCCACGGCCACAAACGTCAGGTTGACCGCATTCAGCATGACCTCCACCGACAGCAGGATGGTGATCAGGTTGCGGCGGAGGAACACCCCGGCGGTGCCGATCGAAAACAAGATGGCCGACAGCGCGAGGTAGGTATTGAGAGTGGGCTCGGGCAACACAGCTACTGTTCCTTTCGAGTGGGCAGATGCGGGTCCCGGCGTGCCAGGATCACGGCGCCAACCATAGCCACGAGAATCAGCACCGACGTGGCTTCAAACGCGAACGCGTATTCGCGGAAGAGGCGCAGGCCGATGGCATAGACCGATGTCTGCGCGGCCGCATCAGGGCCGGCGGGCACAAACGGCGCCTCAGCAATCCGCCGGAGCGCCCAGATGAGTTGCACGGCCAGCACCACGGCGAGCCCCGCGCCGAATCTGCGCGGCCCGGGGCCGATGTCAAACGGGCGGTGTGTCTCCGCTCCGTCCTCCTCGGTCCGCACGTTGAGCAGCATGACCACGAAGAGGAACAACACCATGATGGCGCCGGCGTAGATGATGATCTGCACCACCGCCATGAACGGCGCGTTCAGCAGGACATAGAGCCCCGACAACGCGGCGAACGACACAATAAGCAGCAGCACGCTGTACATGGGGTTGCGCTGCCCCACTACCAGCAGCGACGCCACGACCATGACCGCCGCAAACATCCAGAAGAATACTGCGTCCATGGTCCGTTACCACCCCATCCAGATCACCACGCCCGCGGTGACCAGCAGATTCAGCGTTGCCGCAGGCAGCAGCCACTTCCACCCGAACTCCATCAGGTGGTCGTAGCGGTAGCGCGGCAGCGTCCAGCGCATCCAGATGTAGAAGAACACGAGCGCAAACACCTTCAGGAGGAACCACATCCAGCCCAGGTATTCAGGCAGGAATGGCCCGTGCCAGCCCCCGAGGAACAGGTTGACGGATACGGCCGAGACCGTGACCATGTTGATGTACTCCGCCATGAAGAACAGGGCGAACGTCATCGAACTGTATTCGGTGTGATACCCGGCCACCAGTTCCTGCTCGGCTTCCGGGAAGTCGAACGGGGCGCGGTTGGTTTCGGCCACGCCGGCCGTCATGAAAATGAAGAACCCGAGCGGCTGCAGAAAGATGTACCACTTCGGAATCGGGAGCACGCCGAACAGGTGCCAGTACCCCGCCTGAGCGTCCACCACTTCGCGCAGCGACAAGGTGCCGGCCAGCATGATGACGGCCGCGAGCGACAGTCCGTAGGACAGCTCGTAGCTGATCATCTGCGCCGACGAACGCAGACCGCCGAGCAGGGAGTATTTGCTGTTGGAGGCCCACCCGGCCAGCACAATGCCGTACACGCCCATCGACGTGATAGCAAAGATCACAAGCAGTCCGACATTGACGTCGGTCGCCATCAGCTTCACGGGTTCGTCGAGCAGGCCGAAGAACGTGGTGTCGGCGCCAAACGGGACAACCGCGAAGGCGGCAAAGGCCGCCGTCGCGCACAGAATTGGCGCCAGATAGAACAGGAACGTGTCAGCGCTCTTGGGCCGCAGTTCCTCCTTCATCATCAGCTTGATGATGTCAGCCAGCGGCTGCATGGCGCCCCACGGGCCGACACGATATGGCCCCAGGCGCTGCTGGATGAACGCGGCGACCTTGCGCTCCATGAGCACCAGGACGGCCGCTGAGTTCAGCAGCATGAAGAACGTGAATCCGATGACGACGAGTTGGGCGATGAGGGCGGCTGACATGATCGAAGTCAGTGGGCCGCCAGCGTCCGCGACGCCGCGCGCCAGTCAGCCGACAACGTGCAACGCCCTAGGCGCACGTGGGCCTCATACTCCTCGCGAAACAACTGCACGGTGGTCAACACGGGTGTGGCCGCCGCGTCGCCGAACGCACACAGCGTCTTGCCCATGATGTTATTGGCAACCGACAGCAGCAGGTCGATGTCCTTCATCTGGCCTTCGCCGCGTTCAATCCGGCCGAGCAGGTTGTGCAACCAGGCGCCACCCTCGCGACATGGCGTGCACTTGCCGCACGACTCGTGTTTATAGAAGTAGAGGAGATTTTCGGCCGCCCACACCATGCAGGTGGTCTCGTCCATCACGATGATGCCCGCCGACCCCAGCAGCGATCCGGCCGACGCCACGCCGTCAAAGCTGGCGGGAATGTCGAGTTGATGCGGCAGCAGGATGGGCACAGAGGACCCGCCTGGAATGACGGCTTTCAATTTGCGGTCGCCGCGAATGCCGCCGCCATATTGCGGGTCGTAAATGAGTTCGCGCATCGTGACGTGCATGGGCGCTTCATACGTCCCCGGATTCTTGACGTGTCCGCTCAGACAGTAGAGTTTCGGCCCGCCGTTTTTTTCGGGGCCCAACGCGGAAAACCACTCGGGCCCGTTGGTGATAATCGGCGGCACGTTGCAGAGGGTCTCGACGTTGTTGACCGCCGTCGGGCAGCCATAGAGGCCGGCGACGGCGGGAAACGGCGGCTTCAATCGCGGCTGGGCCCGCTTACCCTCCAGCGATTCGATGAGCGCGGTCTCTTCGCCAGCCTCATATGCGCCGGCGCCACGATGCACATAGATCTCGCAGTCGAAGCCGGTGCCGAGGATGTTCCTTCCGATGAATCCCGCCGCGCGCGCCTTGGCGAGTTCCGCCTCCAGCACTTCCTGCACGTGGAAGAATTCACCGCGGATGTAGATGTACGCCACCTTCGCCCCAATGGCGTGGCAGGCGATCAGGCATCCCTCAAACAACAGGTGCGGGTTGCGCTCCATCAGCATGTGGTCTTTGAACGTGCCAGGCTCGCTCTCGTCGGCGTTGCAGCAGAGGTACTTCGGCTTCGGTGACTTCTTGTCCACAAACTGCCACTTCATGCCCGTCGGAAATCCTGCGCCGCCTCGGCCGCGGAGTCCCGACGCCTTGACGATGTCGACGACAGCATCGGGCGTCATAGCAAGCGCCTGGCGCAACGCCTCATAGCCACCCTGCTTCGTATAAAAATCCAGCGTGAAGCCATTCGGCGTCTTGACGTGGGGCGTGAGAATTAGATCCATGGTTTTACGCTTTCTCCACGTGTAAGTGACACCCGGTGAGGCCGGCCGCGCCGTGCGCCTTGAGCCCATCCACCAGCGCGCGTGCATCCTCGGGCTTCTGGCATTCGTGCCAGTGATCGTTTACGCCCACCACAGGCGCGCGGTCGCACGCGCCCAGGCACTCGACTTCAAAGAGGGAGAATTCGCCGTCGGCGGTGGTCTGGCCGGGGGCGATGCCCAGCACGGCCTGCAGTTCGGCCGTCACCCGTTCGGCGCCATTTAATGCACACGAGAGCGTCCGGCAGACCTGAATCACATGGCGCCCCACCGGACGCTGGTAGAACATCGTGTAAAACGACACGACGTCTTCGACGTCCGCGGCGCTGCACCGAATGGCGGTCGCCACCGCCTTCATCGCGTTGCGCGAGATGTAGCCCTGCTGCCGCTGCGCGAGATAGATCGCCGCCAGGATGGCGGACTTGCGCTGGTCGGCCGGGTATCGCGAGCAGATGTCTTCGAGTTTGGCCAGCGCCTCGGCCGTGTATTCGAACGCAGGACCTTCGTCAGCCATCGATCGGGATGACTGGTGGTGGGCCCGCCCGTAATCCATCAGGGGATGAAAACTCATGGTGTCATCGATCCACATCTCCCATGACCACATCGGTGGACCCGATCGCGGCAATCACATCCGCAATCAGGCCGCCTTTGATCATGTGCGGCAAGGCCTGGCAGGCCAGAAACGACGGAGCGCGCGACTTCACCCGCACAGGGCGATTACCGCCGTCCGACACAATATAGAAGCCGTGTTCGCCGCGGGCGCCTTCGACCGGGACGTAGGCCTCGCCTTTCAATACGGTAAAGCCCTGCGAGTAGATCAGGAAGTGCTGAATCAGCGCCTCCATCTCGGTGTAGACGCGATCCTTGGGCGGCGGCACCACGCGGTAGTCGCCGCAGTCGTACACGCCGGTCGGCGAAATGCGCTCAAGCGCCTGCTGGCAGATCCGGACGCTCTGCCGCATTTCCTCGACCTTGACCTGGTAACGGGCGAACACGTCGCCGGCGGTACGCGTTGGCACCACAAAATCAAACGTGTCGTACTTCAGATACGGCCACATGCGCCGGACGTCGTAGTTGATGCCCACGGCGCGCGCCATGGGACCAACGAGGCCCAGGGCCAGTGTCATTTCCTTTGACAGGACCGCGACACCTTTGGTGCGCTTGGTCCACACCTGGTTCTTGGTGAGCATCAGCTCGTAGTTGTCGATGGCGGCCGGCATCTTGTCGAGCAGCTCTTTGACGGCCTTCTTGTAGTCGCGCGGTAGGTCTTCGCGCAAGCCGCCGATTCGGATGTAGCTGGGGAACAGGCGGAAGCCGGCGATCATCTCGTTGAGATTGAGCAACTGTTCCCGCTCTCGGAAGGCGTACATCATTACCGAGATGGCACCGATTTCCATCGCGTGTGTCGCCAGCCATACCAGATGACTGTTGAGCCGCTGCAACTCCGCGATTAGCACGCGAATGTAGGTGACGCGGTCGGGCATCTCAAGGCCCAGCAGCTTCTCGGCCGAGAGGCAGAACGACAGGCTGTTGGACTGGGCGCCCAGATAATCCATGCGCTCCACCAGCGGGATCACCTGCTGCCACTTCTTCTGCTCCGCAGTTTTTTCGATCCCCGTGTGCAGAAACCCGATGGTGGGCTCGGCACCGACGATAGTCTCTCCGTCGAGTTCAAGGACCAGCCGCAGCACGCCATGGGTGCTGGGATGCTGGGGCCCCATGTTGACGGTCATTGTCTCGGTTCGCGTCACAAGTCCTCTTCCACCCACGCGCACACCGCGTGAATCCACGTGCCGTGCACTTCCTGAATCCTCGCGGTGACATCAGAGGGCACGTTCACGTGCACGTCCGCCAGCCGCCCCGCCTCTCCGCCATCGCGCCCGGTCAAGGCAATGGTGGACAGTCCCCGCGCCTTCGCCACCTTCAACGCCTCAAGCACATTTGGGGAGTGCCCACTGGTCGAGATGGCCACCGCCACATCTCCCGGCCTGCCGAGCGCTTCGATCTGCCGGGCAAATATCGCCGCGACCCCCAGGTCATTGGCCGCGGCCGTCATGACCGCGCCATCACTCGTCAGCGCCAGAGCGGCCACCGCCCGTCGCGACCGCACGAACCGCACGACCAGTTCAGCGGCAAAGTGTTGCGCATCGGTGGCGCTGCCCCCGTTGCCAAACACCAGAATCAATCGCCCGGCGACCGCCGCGTCGCGAATGAGCACCGCAGCGGCGTCGGCCTCGCGCCCCGACCCCGCCACAAAGGCCTGGTGCGTCGAGATGGCAGCGTCAACCGCCTGCGCCAGTCGCGGGCCAAACGCACCAGCCACCATCAGTCCTTGTCAGTCCGCATTGGAACGGGCTCATCAACACGGGTTCTGGCCGCCGCGGCGGACGCTGCACGCGTCGCCCGCACGTTGGCGGCAAACTCCTCCACGGTCAACTGCATTGGCGACCACGATGCTGCGTCCTTGCGCACCTGGACCGGATAGTCTTTGCGCAGCGGGTACCCCGTCCAGTCGTCAGGCGTCAGGATCCGCCGCAGGTCGGGGTGCCCGGTAAAGGCCACACCGAACAAATCGAAGACTTCGCGCTCGAGCCAGTTGGCCGCGGGCCAGAGCGGCGTGAGGCTGTGCGCCCACGGCAGGCTCTGCTCACCCAGATCGTTGTCGGGCACGCGCACCTTCAGGCGCAAGCGCCTCGGGACGGCCGCGCCAGCCGGCTGTGCGAAGGCTTCACCAAGGCAGGCGAAGTGATACACGACTTCGAAACGCGGCGTGGCGGGATGATAGTCGGCCGCGGTGATCTCGACAAGAAAGGAAAACTGCAGCGCGGGATGATCACGCAGCGTCTCGCAAACCGCCAGCATGTGCTCGCGCGCCACATACGCGGTCGGCATGTCCACGGCGGGGGCCGGCTCAATGGCGTCGGCGGGCACCTTCTCTCGGACCAGGTCCAGCACCTGCGCGTCGAACGGAATCTGCACTGGCGTCTCCACGCTACTCTCCTAGGCGCTCATCCGCTGTTTGTCGATCTTGCGCTGCAGCTGCACAATGCCGTAAATCAGGGCTTCGGGACGCGGCGGGCACCCGGGCACAAACACATCAACGGGCACAATCTGATCCACGCCCTGCACGATGGCGTAGTTATCAAACACGCCGCCGCAACTCGCGCACGCGCCCATGGAGATCACCCACTTGGGCTCGGGCATCTGGTCGTAGATTCTGCGCAGCACCGGCGCCATTTTTCGCGACAGGCGTCCTGCGACGATCATGAGATCGGACTGGCGGGGCGATCCGCGGAACACCTCGGCGCCAAACCGGGCCACGTCGTATCGTCCAGCGGCCATCGCCATCATCTCGATGGCGCAACACGCCAGGCCAAACGTCACCGGCCAGATGGCCGACCGCCGCGCCCACTGCACCATCTTTTCGACCGACGTGGTGAGGATCGACCCTTGAGGTTCTTCGATCGTCATCGATCTACCTCAGAACTCCAGTCAAAGATCCCCTTGCGCCACACGTAAATGTAGCCGGTCACCAGCAACGCAAAAAACGCGACGATCTGGAAGTAGGCCACCGCCCCCAGTTCCCGGAACGCCATCGCCCACGGGTAGAGGAACGCCACTTCAATGTCGAATAGCAGGAAGATCATGGCCACGAGGTAAAATTTGACCGACTGACGCTCCCTGGCGTCACCCACGGGCGGCATGCCGCACTCGTACGGGGCACTTTTTTCAGGGGTCGGCTTGGACGGCCCCAAAAACTGCGACAGCAGCACGGAACCGCCGGCAAATCCAGCGCCCAGGCCGATCATGATGAGGATGGGTAAAAAACCGTCCACGGGTCCAGAATCTCCTTCAGTGGCCGAGCCACCCGTGCGAGCTTGTACCTCGCATGATCAAGGTAAGATGCTAACGTGGAATGAGCCCATTGGGCAATGGGCCAATGAGGTAGTGGCTGATAACTAAGACCATCTAATCCCCATGTCGCGCCTTGCCTTCTTCTCCCCATGGCCGCCGCAGCCGAGCGGCGTCGCCACGTGCTCGGCCGACGTCGTTTCGGGCCTAGCTGCGGCCGGGCACGGCCTGGATGTCTACGTGGACGAGGGCCTGGTGGAGGTATCCCGGGGCGTGGACCGTGGTCCCGAGCTAGGGGAGGTTCGCGTCCTCAGTGCACACGATTTTGTCTGGCGGCAGGCGCGGCAGGCCTACGACCTGCCCATCTATCAGGTCGGTAATTCGTGGGCCCACGAGTTCATCTGGCCATACCTGTTCCAGTTTCCGGGGCTGGTGGTCATACATGACACGCGGCTGCATCACGCCCGCGCGGGCGCCCTGCTGCGGCGGCAGCGGCCCGCTGACTACCGGAATGAGTTCGCCTACAACCACCCGGACGTCTCACCCGACGCCGCCGAACTGGCGGTGCAGGGATTTGACGGCGCCTATTACTACCAATGGCCCATGCGCCGCGCCGTTGTCGATTCGGCCCGTATGGTCGCGACGCATTCGGTTGGTGAGATGACCGTGCTGCGCCAGGAACACCCTGGCCGGACGATTGACCATATCGCCCTCGGCCATGGGGTCGCAGAGTTCGACAAGGCCTCGGCGCGCCGCGCGTTTCGCGCCCGCAACGGGATTCCAGACGAAGCCCTGGTCTTCGGAGTGCTCGGCACGGCCGCGCCGGAAAAACGCATAGCGCAAATCATTCGGGAATTCGCCGGCGCGCGCCCGTGGATGCCCCACGCCCGGCTGCTGTTCGCCGGGCAGATGTCACCACACCTGCCGCTTAATGAGCTGGTGCAGTCCTTCGGCATTGGGGACGTGACGCATCTGGCAGGGCGCCTCGACGACGCCGATTTCGATCACGCGGCCGCCGCCTGCGACGTCGGGCTGAACCTTCGGTGGCCCACGGCGCGAGAGGTCTCGGGCCCCTGGCTCCGGATGTTGTCGCTCGGCCTGCCCACCGTCATCATCGACGCCAGACATCACGTTGACGTGGTCACTCTCGATCCTCGCACCTGGCTCTGCCCTGCCCCGACGTCGGATCTGGCGCCGCACTCGGAATTGCGGGCCGTGGCAGTGAGCGTGGATATCCTGGACGAAGGCCATTCGCTGAGGCTGGCGCTTCGGCGCCTCGGCTCTGACGCCGAGTTGCGCCGGCGCCTGGGGGCGGCCGCCCGCGCGCACTGGGCATCCAATCACTCAGTGCCACGCATGGTGGCCGATTACGAGCGGGCGATCGCGCGCGCCAGGAACATTGCACCGCCGGTCGCGGATCTTCCGGCCCACCTTCGGCCGGATCCGGAAGGTCACGCGCGACACCTGGTCCGTGAGATGCTGGATCGACCTCTGTTCTAGAAGGAACCGCCGATGTCAGAGTCACGATTCCCCCTCCGCTGGTGCGCACTGCTCATCAGTGCGGGGTTGTTCACGGTTCTGGTGGCGCGGCCGGAACTCCAGACCGCTGGCGCCGATCGGGCGGTGCCGTTCAAAGTTGGAGAAACGCTCACGTTCGACATCTCGTGGACAAGTTTCGTCTCGGCGGGCACCGCCACCTTCTCGGTCAAGGAGCGCCGCCCGGCCGGACTCGGGCGCGCCGCCTATTACCTAGTGGCTGAACTCAAGCCGTCAGCAGTCATCAGCAAGCTGTATCAGTTCTATTACAAAGCGGAATCGATGATGGACACGCGGACGCTCCTGCCGTCGATGGCCACCAGCTACAGCGACGAAGGCGGACGCAAGCTGTACGAGACGACGACGTTCAAGGGCAACGGCGCGGTGCAGTACGAAATTCGCACCGCGACCACCGCCACATCGACCCTGAAGATGCCCACGACGGCACAGGATCCGCTGGGTGCCCTGTATATTCTCCGTGCGCTGCCCCTGAAGGCGGGCCTGTCCGTGCCGATTCCAGTGACCGACGGCGGCAAGGCCTACACCATGCGCGTCCGGGTGATCGGGCGGGAGTCGGTGAAAAGTCGCCTTGGCACGCTGCCCGCGTGGAAAGTGGCCATGACCACCAGCGACGCCGGTGGAAAGGCCGCAGCCGAGAGCCTGACGGTTTGGATCTCCGATGACGCCCGGAAGCTGCCGCTCAAGTTTGCCGCCGAACTCACCGTGGGCAGTTTCCAGCTCACGCTCGCGAGGGTCACCGGATGAGCACACCCGCCGAGATCACGTTGAATGGCGATTGCCGCGCGTGGCCTCGCGAACAGACCATCGAGCACCTGCTCCAGGATCTCGGACTGGACTCGCGCGTGGTGGCCGTCGAACTCAATCGGCTCGTCGTCAAACGCGGCCGCTATGGCGACATGCTCGTGCGGGAAGGCGACGAAGTCGAGATCGTTTCATTTGTGGGCGGCGGCTGATCCGGGTCGTTCACCATTACACTGATATGGCATGGTCCTGACCCCGACCCCGGTGCCTGGTGTGCTGGTGATTGAGCTGGCTCCCGTGGCAGACACCCGGGGATTCTTTGCGGTGTGGCTGTCGCGCGAGTTCTTCACCGCGCACGGGCTGAATCCGCATGTGGAACAGGCCAATCTTTCGTACAACGCCGCGAAGGGCACGCTCCGTGGGATGCACTACCAGCGGCCCCCGTTTGCGGAGACCAAGGTCGTGCGGTGTGTCCGCGGATCGGCATACGACGTGGTCGTGGACCTGCGGCCAGACTCACCCACATACTGCCAGTGGTTCGGCGTTGAACTGACGGCCGACAACCGACGGGCGTTGTATATCCCGGAGGGCGTGGCCCACGGATTCCAGACCCTCGTGAACGACACTGAGGTGCTCTATACGGTCTCGGCCGCGTACTCGCCGGCTCACTCCCATGGCGTGCGGTGGGATGATCCGGCGTTCGGCATCCCATGGCCGCCGGCCTCGTATCGGACCATGCACGAGCGTGACCGTGACTATCCGGATTTTATGCCGGTCGCGCAGGCGGCCGCCGTCAGGAGAACTGAATCGTGACCGCTGAATTTGACGACTCGGGATTGGTGATTGCTGGGCGAACGTTTTCATCCCGCCTGGTGGTGGGCACCGGAAAGTACTCGTCGCACGATGTCATGCAGGCCGCCCACCTGGCCGCCGGCGTCGATATGGTCACCGTGGCGGTGCGCCGGGTGGACTTGGCGGGCAAGGGCGAAGGGGCGCTGCTCCACTGGATCAACCGCGACACGATCTTCCTGCTGCCCACCACCGCCGGGTGCTACACCGTTGACGACGCCGTGCGGACGGCGCGCCTCGGACGCGAGGCCGGGCTCTCGGAGTGGGTCAAGCTCGAGGTGATCGGAGACGAGCGCACGCTGTTTCCCGACAACGAGGCGTTGATCGAGGCGACGCGCATCCTGGTACGCGAGGGCTTCGTGGTGCTGCCGTATACCAACGACGATCCCATCGCGTGTCGGAAGCTCGAAGACGCCGGCGCGGCCGCAGTGATGCCGCTGGGCGCGCCGATCGGGTAGGGGCTGGGCATCCAGAATCCTAACAACCTGCGCATCAGCCGGGAACAGGCGCGCGTCCCCGTCATCGTCGACGCCGGCGTTGGAACGGCGTCCGATGCCGCCTTCGCGATGGAATTGGGTGCCGATGGCGTGTTGATGAACACGGCGATCGCTGGCGCCACACACTCCGTGCAGATGGCCACCGCGATGAAACATGCGGTCATCGCCGGCCGCCTCGCCTATCTGGCCGGACGGATTCCGAAGAAGATGTATGCCTCAGCGAGCAGCCCGGTGGACGGGCTCATCACCCAGAGGTGACCGTGGAACCCGAACGACTAGACGATCGACTGGCACGCCTCGACCTCGAGCGCGCGAACGCCGACCGCGACTACAACGCGCGGCTGACACAGGTCGATCAGGCGCTGCTGCAGCGGCCGGAGTTTCCCCATCCGCCGCCGCCGTACGATGAATCACAAATCACGCCGCTGAATCTCGCCTGGGACATCCTGCCCCAGGGCGAGCCCGCGATCGATCGATCACTGAAGGGCCGGCTGCGCGGCTTCATCTGGCGCCTCATCGGCCCACCACTGGTAACGCAGAAGGCCTTCAACGCCGCGCTGGTGGACCACCTCAACCGCAACGTGGCGGCCCACCGGGAAGCAGAACGGGCCCTGGCGACTACGATTGAGTTAATTCGGCAGCAGACCGAGGCGCAGGGGCACTTCCAGGCGGCGCTCATCAGCCTGCTGCAGAGCTTCACGCTGTATGTCGACACCAAGGATCGGCAGGTCGGCGGACAGGCGCAGGTCGTCAACGCCGCCCTGAGCGCGCTGGCCGACGACTGGCTCAAGCACTGGGAATCACTGGCGGCACGCGAAGAGCGCTTTGCCGCGCAAACTTCGGCGTACGAAGAACTCAAGGACAAGGTCACGCTCGCGCAGCAATCGGCGCTCCTGCTCAAGCGACAGGTTGACATACTCATCGCCGAGGGACTGCATGTCTCGGCGGCTCCGGCGCGTGACGCCGACCGCCCGAGCATCGACGCGCCCGACCTCGACTCATTTAAGTACGTGGGCTTCGAAGACCGGTTCCGAGGGTCGCAACAGGATATTCGAGAGCGGTTGGCCGACTATCCGCGTGCGTTTGCCGGCGCCTCCAACGTCCTCGACCTCGGCTGCGGCCGCGGCGAGCTGCTGGACCTGTTCCGCGAAGCGGGCATCGACGCCCATGGCATCGACCCGAACCAGAGCATGGTGGAAGTCTGTCGCGAGCGGGGCCTGTCCGCTGAGGTCGATGACGCCGTTGGCTATCTGCAGCGCCTGCCCGATGGCTCGCTCGGCGGCATCATTGCCATCCAGGTGGTGGAGCACCTGGAACCAGCCTACCTGGTGAAATTCATCGAACTCGCCTTTCACAAGCTGAAGCCAGGCGCCCCCATGGTGCTCGAGACGCTGAACCCCGCGTGCTGGATCGCGTTCTTCGAGAGTTATCTGCGCGACATCACGCACCGGTGGCCGCTGCATCCGGATACGCTGCAGTATCTGGTGCAGGCCAGCGGTTTCTCCACGGTCACGGTCCAGTATCGTGCGCCGGTGCCCACAACCGAACGGCTCCAAGTGGTGTCGCTCCCGCCGTCGCGTAAGGAAATCGAGCAGCACCAGGCGATCTTCGACATCGTGAACATCGTCAATGCCAATACCGACAAACTGAACGCGCGTCTCTTCACGTTTATGGACTATGCGGTGGTGGCCCGGCGGTGATGCGCATGATCGGCAGGAGGGCCCTCTGGACGACGGCCCTGATGCTGCTGGGACTTCTTCAGGCCGCCTGGCTGATTGCTGACGTCCCTCTCACACTGAAACTCGCCTCGTCGGCGCTGCTGATGCTGGCGGTGACACGGCCGGAACTCTCGCTGCTGGTGTGGGCGGGACTCGCGCCATTGACGACATCCATCGCAGGCCAGGCTGGCGCACCGTTCTTCGGGGCGCTGTTGCTGGAAGTCTCCACGCTTGCCGTCATCACCGGCACTGTGGTGCGGCACACGATCCCGACGCCAACCCGACTGGCGACACCGGCCCTCTGGATGGGGGCCGTCGCCGTGGCATCAGGCCTCGCGGAACTACCTGTACGACTGATCACCGCCACACAGGACCAGGCGAGTTATCCGGCGATGGCGCGCCTGCTGTTTGAGCACGCGGTCCATCGCATCCCGGCGCTCGACCCCTGGTACTTCGGATTGCTCGTGGCAGAGGGCGCCGCCCTGGCCTGGACCGCGGAAACCCTCGTGCGGCGCCAGCCGGTGCTCGCCGCTCGAGTGGTGTGGTGCGCGCTCCTGGGCCACGCGGGGGTCGCCCTGCTCAACATCAGCCGGATGATCGGGGCGTCACTGAGAGGCGGCGATTTTCCCGGATCGCTGCCCGGCCTCCTGCTCAGAGTCCGGGAGCACACCCAGTACGACGTCAACGCGGCCGCGTCGATATTCGTCCTGGTGGTGCTCGCGGCCTTCGGATTGTTCCGTACACGAGCGTGGACATCAGCGGCGTTGGCCGCGGCGTTTGTGTCGGTCGGGGTGTGGGTGACTGGATCACGCACGGCGATCGCCGCGCTTCTCATCACCCTTTCGGCGGTGCCGGCACTGCGTGCGCGCGGGTCCGCGCGGAGGGTGGGGTTGGCTGCAGCCGCGGTGCTGGTTTCTGTGGGTGTCTTCGCCTGGCTGGCGATCGGCTATCCGGCCGGACGAAACCTGAATGTGCCATCCTCGATTTCGAGCCGGTTGGTGTTGTTCAACACGGCGCTGTCCATGGCACGGGAGGCACCAGTGCTGGGGATCGGCGCCGGAACGTTCCTCGAAGAGTCAGAACATTACGGCGCGACCGGCCTGCAACCAATGCTCGGACGGTCGAAGGACAATGCCCACAACTATTTCCTGCAGACGGTGGCCGAACAGGGTGTGCTGGGTCTCTTCGCGCTGCTGGCCCTGCTGGCATCGGCACTGTGGCCAACGCTGCGCGGTCCGCACAGGCACGACCCGGCCGCCACCTGGCTGGCCGCCGGGATCGTCGCGTGCATCCTGACGTGGTTCAGCGGTCACCCGTTGCTCGTCACCGAAGCCGCGCTGGTGTTCTGGCTGTATGTTGGCGTGCTCGCTGGGAGTTCACGGACGCCAAGCACACGACCCACTTTGACGCACCTGACATTCATTGCGGTCGTGGCTGTCCTGGTGTCGGTGCCATTCCGCGCGGTCGCGGAACGACGTGCGGTCACCCTGGAGCACTTCGGCGTGGGCGTATCGCTGTGGCAGCCCGAGGTCGATGGCGAAAAGTACCGCGAAACCGGCGCGGAGTTCTCGCTGTTCTTTCCGTCTGGGGCAACGATGACCTTGCCCGTTCGCAGCGCGACTTCGGCCAACGTCACGATCGAACTGCGCAGTGGATCGCGCCTCATCGACGCGGTTGTCGCTGAAATCGGCCTGTGGAAGCCGGTGCGCATCGTCGCTCCTGAAAGCGCATCGCGTTACGTGCGTATCGACTTCCAGGCCGTGGGTGCGTCTGGTGAGCTCGTGCCCTGCGACGGATGCCTGTGGGTGGGAAAAGACGTCACGAAAGCACTACCGCCCCAACCTCCCGAAGGCCGATGAAGAAGTCGAAGGTGCGATAGGCCAGTCGAAACAGCACGTCGCCGTACTGCTTACCAGATGGTTGGTAGGAGGGAACGGTATTCGTCAGGGCCGAGCGAGGGATACCGAGCCATGCCGCAGCGTTGGTGTAGACCTCGGACTCACTGACGCGCTCCGGGCCGCCGCCGCTGAAGATGACCGAGGGCGCGAACCCGTCCCTGAACAACTGGGCTGCCGTGGCAATGCGCTCCCGCCTCTGTGGCAGCGGCAGATTATCGCCGGTTGTTCCCCCTCCGAGAACCACAATGGCCTGTGCCTGCGTGGGCGGCTCAGTCACATCGAGCCATCGGTCTATGCCGATCGGTGCTCCTGTGGCGAGCCACAGCAGTCCCGTGAGGGCGAGCACACTCATGGTAGCAACTAGCCGCCTGACAGCCAGGGCGATTGTGCGCCCAGTCGGGTGGTGGCCCTTCATCGAATGCGGTCCCCGATGTCGTCGCCTACTGGCGCTGATGCGTCGGGCGGTGTCTCAACCACGCCGTTTGGGCCGGCCGACAGAAGCCACACGGGCCCGTCTGCACTCCCTTCACCGAGGTTCAGGAGCAGGCATCGTCCCCAGGCATCAGCGGGCATCCGTGGGCCAAACCACTCTGGTGCCCTTCTGGCGCCGCGAAGCCACGCGTCGTGCGTTGCAAGAGCAGCCGCAGCCGCGCGCGCGTTCACGACGGGCAGCACCAGGTCTGGAGGCCGACCAGGACCGCAGGCGACGCCTGACACGCCTGAGGCAATCACGAGGCTGAAGTTGGCTCGCAGCTCTTCACCGGCGCGGAGAACCCGCGTGCGCGTTTGAGCGATGCGGGTCTCGTTCAGTAACCAGGCTGCGGCTAGCGGCAACACGGAGGTCGCCATCAGGATTGCGGCCAGAGCCGCCGCCACCTGCGCGCCTGACAGGGGACTCTTCCTGGCGACGTCACCGGTGGTCATCGACCCTTCCAGCCCAGGATGCGGCCGACGGTGCGCAAGAGGATGTCGGCGTCGAACCAAAACGAGCGGTGACACACGTAGTACAGGTCGTACTCGAGCTTCGTGGTGGCGTCCTCGATCGAATCACCATACGGCGTGTTCACTTGGGCCCAGCCGGTTAATCCAGGCGTCACGACCAGGCGGGCGCGGTAGAGCGGCACCTCCCGCTGAAGAATTTTGATGAACTCGGGTCGCTCAGGGCGGGGTCCCACCATGCTCAGATCGCCCCGCAGCACCGCCCAGAGATTGGGAAGTTCATCTAGGTGGGTCCGGCGCAACACCCGGCCCACGCGGGTGATGCGCGGATCGTTCGCCGGGCTCCACTGGGGGCCAGCCGCCTCGGCATCTCGGCTCATCGTTCTGAACTTCGTCAACCGGAACGGCCGGCCACCGAGGCCCTCACGCCACTGTGAATACAGGACTGGGCGGCCTGACTCCAGCAGGACGGCCAGACTGGCAAGCAGCGCAGGCACTGCGCCCGCCACCCCCAACACCACGGCGGCCAGCAGATCGAGCAGGCGCTTGGCCACCGGCGACTGGTCGACTGTGCCGGCCCGAGAGAAGAGCTGGCTGAGCATCCAGTCCTGACCGACGTACCTGACCGGCACGCGCCGCATTACGTGCTCATACGCCCCGGCAAACGTCACGATGTCGATACCGGCCTCCTGGCATCGCAGCAACTGTTCAATGGTCTCTGCTGACACGGCCCCGCTCACAGCCACGACGACCTCTGTGGCGCCAAGCCTGACCGCTACCCGGTCAATGCCCTCAGTGGCATCAGTTCCGGCGCCCTCAGGGCGCAGCATCGGTGTAAGCACGGCGGCATCCCTGAGCCCCGGCTCTCGCCCCAATGCGAGGGCCGCGTCTGCCTGCACGCCATCGCCGACGATCAGCAGGCGACGCGAGAACGTCTCCCGAGTCAGTGTCCACAGCAGCAGCAGACGTCCGCCCAGTGTCAGCCAGGCCGCATTCCAGAGGATATACATCGCGATGAGCCGCGGCAGAGCGTCAGGACCGGCAGAGAAATACCCGACGAGGTACACCACAAACAGCGCTCCGCTGGCATGCACCACACCCGGTACGGTCGACCGTACGTCGAAGGCGGTGCTGACATGGCGCGTGGGCGACAACGCGATCACCCAGACAGGAACGGCAAGAAACCAAAGCGCCTGCGCGCGAATGAACAGGAACGAGTACGGCACACCCGCGGTCAGTGACCACGTCCACATCGCCAACACCACAGCCGTCGTGGCACTGACGGCGTCGCACAGCGCGAGCAGGAACTTACGATCCGATGCACGAAGGGGCCGGGCCTGCATCCGACTCGTGAACTGTCAGGCGCCCGGCAACTGCAGTAATACGCCTGGTGCCACGGGCGCCGACAATCGCGGCTTGGTGATCAAGGCCGCTGACGGCAGACACTCATGAAGGAGACGCACGATTCGTGCATCGTCGTCTCTTACGGCAGCACTGGCCAGCCGGTTCACGACGTCGTCGAGAGCCGCGTCGGTCACGACGGCCGGTTCCACCACGCGCCTGACGTCGGCACGCGTCGAGGGCTCAATAACCGCGCCCTCCTCCCAAAGAATTTCGTCGAGCTTCTCACCTGGCCGCAGACCCGTAAACACAATCGGCACGTCGTCCACGTCCAGGCCCGACAACCGAATCATGTCGGCGGCGAGGCCCCGCAACAGTACAGATTCGCCCATATCCAGCACAAAGAGCTCACCGCCCCAGCCGCACATCTACGGCAGCCGAAAGAGGTCGATCCCCCCAGCGGCGTCCTCATCGTGATTCAGTTCACTCATTGGTTTTCTGCCCTTTGCAAGAATCAAACGAACGTTAGCCTAACATGGCAACCTTAACCTCGCAGCGGCCGGCGATTCCCGCGACTCGGTCGACCAGCTCCGAGCCAGAACGCCCCCACGAGCAATGGCAGATACGCGGCGGTCAAGCCGATTGTCCCGTTAACTCCGCCAACGGCCGCGACACTTGCGATGGGGGCAAGCCACCACACGTTGATCGCCAGAACAAAAATGGTGACGACCGAATGCGACCTCCAGGCAGTCGCCAAGTGCTGATAGGCATGAGTACGGTGCGCAGTGAAGACGCGGTCCCGGCGTATCAGGCGACGAAACAAAGTTACTGTGGCGTCCACGACAAATACGCCAGACAGAATCAGCCAGCTCCAGCCCAATTCGGGAACCGCACTCGTGGCACGGATCGCAAATGCCGCGACCATGAACCCCAGGTACCCGCTACCGACGTCGCCCATGAAGAGTCGAGCCGGGGACCAATTCCGTACGAGGAACCCTGCCGTAGCCGCGGCAAGCACGGCGCTCGCTGAACACCGCCCTCGGCGGGGCTACCGCGCGTTGGCATCACGTGCACGCGTCCAGCCAGGTGAACGACGACATCCACCTGCTTGTCACACCCAGTACACCCGATCGGCCGGGATATCCCCGGCCGCGATGGTCTGTCGCGCTCTTGCCCGGTCCCAAAGAGAAACCACGATTAGCCGTGCCTGACCGTATTGATCGAGCGTCCCAGTGCTAAGGCGCTCAACGGAAAAGACCGGCACGCCAAAGAACCGTGCCCGGCCGCTGTCGTCGAATGCCCCGACTAGCCGTAAGTCAAACCCCTGCAAACAGATGAAGCCAATCTCTGCGAGCTCGCCCGTGCCAAGAAACATGACCGGCTTGCCGTGCTGTTGGACAGACGCTGGGAAAGCCGCAGCGACCTCCGCCAAGGTCACTTCGAGACGCCCGCGCGCGACCCGGTATCGGGTCACTGCCTGCTGGAGGGCAAGCTGCGACATCCGGGTCTTTTCAGCCATTCCCGCAGGTGTCAGCAAGTACTTCACGCGGTGGGGTTGGACCCGTGAGAGACAGATCAGTCCGCGAACCACCAAACGCTTCAGTAGCAGATTCGTCAGCCCCAGCGCGATTCCAAGCGTCTTCGCAAGCGAGCGCTGGGACACCGACTCGTCGGCCTCAAGGGCTTCAAGAATCTGGGCGTTGAATTCGTCGTGGGAAGCTGAAACAGGAAAACCCTCCGTGCTCATCAGTCACAAGGCATCCCTGAGGCTGAGGCGTTCACGGCGTGAACACGGTTCGATCCTCGCCGAACAGACCCAAGGTGTCAAGCGCTCTACGACGGCCCTGCGACGGCGCGATGGAACTGACCGCCCCTCATGGCTTCGCCAGTGAATGTCGATGATATCGTTGCGCCCGGTTTAGCAAGACATGGCTCCTGGGTTGGTAACAGGCGGCGCGGGGTTTATCGGATCTCACTTGGCCCAAGCTCTGCTTTGCCGGGATGAGCAGATTCGAGTAGTGGACAGCCTGGTGACGGGACGCAGGGACAACGTCCCCGCCGGCGCTGAGTTCCTCGACGCTCTGCAGAAATACATCGGCGAACAGTATGGATAGACCTTCACCCGGCTGTACGGCCTTAAAACGGTGGCTGTCCGTTACTTCAACGTCTTTGGTCCCAGGCAACACCCTCGTCGCCCTACTCGGGGGTGATTTCCCTGTTCATCAAGGCCGCACTGGAGGGCTACGCGCCCGCCATCCACGGAGACGGCCGCCAAACTCGCGACTTCACCTACTTTGACAACGTTGTGAACGGCGTCCTGCGAGCTGCAGCGGCGCCGGACGCTTCGGGGGAGGTCATCAACGTCGCGACCGGAGGTCACATAGCGTTGATGGACGTCTGGACGCCATTGTGCCAGATCATGGGTTGCACGACCGCCCCTCAATTTGGCCCACCGCGCGACGGGGACGTCCGCAATTCACAAGCCGATATTCGCAAGGCCGAACGCCTGCTGGGATGTCGACCTTCCGTAACGTTTGAAAACGGGCTATCCCGAACGGTCGAGTGGTTCAGAACAACCGGGGGGTGAACCACCGACCCGGTTTGGGGCCGCTTCCCCACAACCGCTCAGTACGGCCTGACATCCGCCGCGTCAACCTGCAGGCTGACACCCAGCCCGAGAAGGTTGATCGCCAGTACCAGCCTTGCGCTCGCGCCCTTGCGCGTGAGCCGACCTGTCACCCCGCGCAGTGGCCCGCGCACCACCTCCACCAGGTCGCCGATGGCGATCAGGGGGCACGGGTCATACGCCATCTCACTTGTCACAAGCGTCCGGATATCGGCGATCTCACGGTCGGGCACGGCCGCAAGGACGCCCCGGTCCGTGAGAATCTGCACCACGCCGGTACATTTCTGCACGGCCAGCGCCTCCTCGCGCGTGATTCTCACGAAACAGTAGCCCGGAAACAACGGCCAGTCGACCTGCTTCTTGCGGTCCTTCCAGCGACTCCAACGGGTGATCGTCGGGAGGAACGCTTCAATATTCTTCTCTCGCAGTTGCGCCATCACCCGCGCTTCTGCGCGTGAGCGCGTCCAGACGGCAAACCAGGCCGGCGACCGAGTGGTCATCGGGGAAGCAACCCTCGAAATAGTGCGTGCATTCTTTCGATCGACGCCTGCCTGTCGGCGCGTGTCGCCGCATACGCCATCGCCCGGAACGCGAAAGCTTCGCGCTGCTCCGGCAAGATTCGGCTCGCCGCTTCGATTGCCCGTACGAACTCCGAAGAGGCATCAAGCGCAATGTTCCAGCCAGCGCCGTTCGCCTCAAGATCACTCCACGGCGTCTGATCGCTGATCAAGACCGGGACTCCAACCGACAGCGCCTCATGAATCACGTGCCCGAAGTTCTCGCTGCGGGTTGGCAGAAACAGCACATCGTGCTGGGCAAGCGTCTTTCTCACATCCGCCGGGTGCAATTCCCCCCCCCATAAATGACCCGGATGTTCTCGGGCAGCATGGCGATCAGATTCCGGCATGCCGCCCCATACGAGGGCACCTCAATTGGCCCGTAAATTGCGAACTCCACGGAGACCTTGACATCGGCCAGAACCCGAAGAGCGAAGTCCAGGTTCTTCTTGGGCGAAATACGGGACAGGAAGCACAGCCGCAGGGGTCCGCCAGGTTGTCCTGCCACTTGCCCTCGGGGGGCGCACGCGATGTCATCTGTCAGGTCAGCGACCACCTTCACGCGATCCGCCTCGACGGTCGTCATTGTCCTGAGAATCTCCCGACGATCCATCTCGCTTGACGCCTGCCAAGTCAGATCGCTGTAGAGTCCAACCACTTGGGCCAGCCGAACATAAATCGCCTTCTTGAGGAACTTCAGACTTAAGGCGCCAGGCGAAAATACTCCCTGGGGTGCGAGCAGCAGCGGAACCCCGAAGAAAAAGCCAATCCTGCGAGCCAGCAGGACAAGGATGGTAAACACCGGGTCGAAGAAACCCTGCAGGTCGATCACCTGAGGCGATACGGCTTTGATTTCTTGTACGAGCCTTCTGACCGACACCGCGGTCCGTGGCAGATAGAGCACCTCGGCTCCCACGCCAGTCTGCCATGTGCCGGGTCGCACCGACGGATACGGAGGATCACTCTCTGGGTCCCGGTCCAGCGTGACGATTCGAAAATCGATGTCCGCTCCAAGCGCCTTGACCAGATTTGCGAGCGAGCGCGCCGGTCCGCCTCCCCGAAATCCGGGAAGATAACACCCGCTCAGCACCATCACGCGCAGCCTCTGAGGGGTGGTCGCCATCAGCCACGCCACCGCTTGCTCACGAACTGAGCAACCGCGTCCTGCCAGGTCGGCATCACGATACCTGCCCTAAGCAGCTTGCTGTTCGATAGGGCCGCAAAGAGCGGGCGCGGCGCCGGAACGTTGGTGTCGGCCGCGCGCAGGGCCGAGAGGAGGCTTCGGGGATATCCCCCCAGCTGCCGCAAATGATCGATGACCTCGAACCACGTGGCGTGGCCGGTGTTCACGCAGTGGTACAGGCCCGCAGGCGCCTGGCGCTCGACCAACCTGTGGGTGGCGAGGACCACATCATCGACGAAACTCGGCGACACCACGCGATCAGAAAAGGCCCTGACGGGCTGGCCAGATGACAGCGCGGCCCATAGACGATCGATCGAACTGCCGCCAGTCTTGCCCCCGAACAGGCTCTCCACGCGCAACACATAATGACGCGGCGCGTCGACAGCCAGCATCTCGCCGAGCGACTTCGTCATGGCATACACGCTGCGCGGATTCGGCAGGTCTGTTTCCAGATACGGACGGTCGGTCTCACCATCAAACACGAAGTCGGTGCTGTAGTGAACGAGCGTGGCGTCGAGGTCAGCCGACAGGCGCGCCAAGGACCCGACGGCCAGGGCGTTCACCGCCAGCGGCGGCAGCGGCGAACTCTCGGCCGCATCTACGCGATTGTCCGCAGCGCAGTTGATGATGACGTCCGGGGCGGCAGCACCAATGACACGGCGGACCGCCGCGTAGTCGGTGATGTCGAGGTCACATCGGGTGAAGCGGATCACGTCGTGGCCGGCGGCCTCCCAGGCATCAGCCGTGGCCGCGCCCAATTGACCGGTCGCGCCGGTCACCACCACCTTCACGCGCGAGCCGCCTCGTAGAAGCTGGCGATGGTCGAGACGACGTGGCCCTGCTGCGCCTCGGTGAGTTCCCCGTAGATGGGCAGCGCCAGAGACTCGGCCGCCGCGCGCTCACTGTGCGGGAACGCGCCGGGCGTGTAGCCGAGGTCCTGAAAACACTGCTGCAGGTGAAACGGCACCGGGTAATACACCTCGCAGCCAATGCCCCTGGCCTGCAGGTAGTCTTTGACGGCGTCACGCTGCGGCAGGCGAATCACGAACTGGTTGTAAATGTGGAACGCGCCGGCCAGTTCTACCGGCAATACGACCTGGGACAAACCGTGGGCCGCAAACAGCGCGCGGTATTGATCCGCGTTCCGGCGGCGGGCCGCCGTCCACTCGGGCAAATGCGGCGCCTTCACACGAAGCACGGCGGCCTGCAATTCATCGAGCCGGAAGTTGCCACCGATCCGGTCGTGGTAATACCGCCGCTGGGCGCCATGGCCGCGCAGCAACCGGATCTCGGCACCGAGCGCAGCATCCTGCGTGGTGACCAGACCGCCGTCACCAAACGCGCCGAGATTTTTTGAGGGGAAGAAAGAAAAACATCCGGCCGTGCCCATCGCCCCGGCCTGCCGGCCATGCCATGTGGCGCCAATGCTCTGGCAGGCGTCTTCGATCACGGGAACCCCCGCACCGCCGGCGATGCGCAGCAGTGCGTCCATGTCCGCGCAATGACCGTACAGATGGACGGGCATGATCGCGCGCGTCTTCGGTGTCAGCGCCCGCTCCACACCGGCCGGATCGATGTTGTAGGTCACCGGGTCGATATCCACGAGCACCGGCCGCGCACCCAGGCGTGCGACGCAACCTGCCGTGGCAAAAAACGAATACGTGGGCGTGATGACCTCATCCCCGGGACCAATGCCAAGGGCCATCAGCGCCACCAGCAGGGCGTCGGTGCCCGACGACACGCCGATGGCGTCGGTCACCCCCAACGTGGCGGCCAGTTCCGCTTCGAGCGCCTGTGTCTCGGGGCCAAGAATAAACCGCTGGCTATCGCAGACGCGCGTCACCGCCTCGAGAATCTTCTCCCGCAAGGGCTCGTACTGCGCCTTCAAATCAAGCAAGGGAACAGGCAGCTGGGACGCTTGGGTGGCGGGTATCCACATGTCACTGGTTATCCTAGCGCGTTAAAAGCCGCGGACGGCCTCCCGTGCCTGTGTTATCGTCCCGAATCGATGGCATCACGTCGCGCACTAATTACAGGCATCACCGGTCAGGACGGCTCCTATCTGGCCGAACTGCTGCTGGCCGAAGGATACGAAGTCTTCGGCCTCACCCGCCGGCTGTCGGCCACCAACTACTGGCGAATCGAGCACCTGCTCGATCGCATCACGCTGATTCCAGGTGATTTGCTCGATCAGCTCTCCCTCATCCGCGCCATCGAACGCGCCCAGCCCCACGAACTCTACAACCTGGCAGCGATGTCCTTCGTGCCGGCCTCCTGGGACCAGCCGATGCTCACCGGCGAGTTCAACTCGCAGGGCGTCACGCGCGTGCTCGAAGCCGTGCGCGTGGTTGACCTCAACATCAAGGTCTACCAGGCGTCCTCGTCCGAGATGTACGGCAAGGTGCGCGAGTTTCCCCAGACCGAGCTGACGCCTTTTTATCCGAGAAGCCCCTACGGCGTCTCGAAGGTCTTTGCGCACTACATCACAGTGAACTATCGCGAAAGTTACAACCTGTTCGCGGTGTCCGGCATCCTGTTCAACCACGAGTCGCCGCGACGCGGGTGTGAGTTTGTCACGCGGAAGGTCACTGACGGAGTGGCGCGCATCAAAGCCGGACTGACTCAACAGCTGGGGCTCGGCAACCTCGATGCCCAGCGCGACTGGGGCTTCGCCGGCGACTACGTCCGCGCGATGTGGATGATGCTGCAGCAAGACGAGCCGGACGACTACGTCATCGCAACCGGTGAGAGCCACTCAGTCAGGCAACTCGTGGAAATTGCCTTCAGCCATGCCGGCCTCGACTGGCAGCAGCACGTCGTCCTCGACCCGACATTCATCCGCCCAGCCGAGGTGGACCATCTCATTGGCGATGCGTCAAAGGCCAAGGCCCACCTGGGCTGGGCGCCTACGGTGGACTTTGCCGGGCTCGTGACCATGATGGTCGACGCCGACCGGGCGCGCTACGGCCGCTGAAGGGTGACGATGGCGGGTGCACCCCAGACGGCGAGGTCGTTGTCGGGGGTGGCCGCACCCACTCCTGCACGGGTGTTAAAGATGATCTCGACCTTCTGACCCGCGTACGGCGACAGGTCGAGCAGAAGCGGATACCACTGCCGGTCAGCCATATTCCCGGACGGGTTGACGACAAGGCTGACGAGTTCGTCATACTTGCCGTTCGACGTGACACCGACCATGAAGAGCACGCCATCACCAGGCTTGGTCCAGACTTCTTCGCGCACCCCCAGCGTCACATCAAGCCACGCGTGCGGCGGCACATGCTCCTGCCAAATGAGGCGCGAGGCTTCTGAGACCGAGATCGACTTCAGCGTTCGACCGTTGATGGTGACGTCACCCAGCGTGAACGCCTCTGGACGGGGCCGCGCCTGCGTGGCCTGAGGGAAACGATCTCCCAGGTCGGCGAACATCTCTAGCGAGAGAAATGAGCGGAACCACACGATGAGCACCAAAGCACCGAGTAGCGCCCCGACCAGAAACCACTTCCACCGGCCTATCATGGTCCACATGCTTACGTGCCTCCCAGGAGCGACGTCAGGTATCGCCCGTATTCATTGTGGGGACCAAACGGCGCGGCCAGCCGCTCGAGTTGTGCGCCATCGATCCAACCTTGCCGGAAAGCGACCTCCTCGAGACAGGCAATCTTCAGGCCCTGCCGCCGCTCGATCGTTTCGATGAACTGGCTCGCCTCAAGCAACGACGTGTGTGTGCCGGTGTCGAGCCAGGCATATCCACGCCCCATCACTTCCACCGTGAGTTCGCCGGCCTCGAGGTAGCGGCGGTTTAGATCGGTAATCTCAAGTTCGCCCCGCGCAGACAGCTGCTGCGTCGCAACAAACTCCGGCGCCCGACTGTCATAAAAATACAGGCCCGTCACCGCGAAATTCGACTGCGGCCGCGCGGGTTTTTCTTCGATGGACGTCGCGCGTCCCTGCGCGTCAAACGCCACCACACCGTACCGCTCCGGCTCCTGCACATGGTAGGCAAACACGGTGGCACCTGTGGCGCGGTCGTTGGCCGACGCGAGCCGCTCCGGCAAGTCGTGACCGTAAAACAGGTTGTCACCCAGGATCAGCACCGAGGGGCCGCCCTGGAGGAAGTCGCGCCCAATGACGAACGCCTGCGCCAGGCCCTTGGGCTCCGGCTGCACGGCGTACGACAGTGAGAGTCCCCAGTCGCGGCCGTCGCCCAACAGCGACTCAAAAATCGAGGTGTCCCGCGGCGTCGAAATAATCAGGATGTCGCGCACGCCTGCCAGCATCAACGTGCTGAGCGGGTAATACACCATCGGCTTGTCGAAGATGGGCAGCAACTGCTTCGACACCGCGCGCGTTGCCGGATACAGGCGGGTGCCAGAGCCCCCGGCGAGAATGATGCCTTTGCGAGATTCGAGCATGGGAAATCTTACCTGACGCGCTCTTTCACCGCTGCCCGTGTCTCGCGGTCGGCGTCACGTTTCTTGGCGGTCTCACGCTTGTCCGGCGCTTTCTTGCCTTTTGCCAGAGACACAGACAGCTTGATCCGGCCGCCCTTGAGGTACATCCGCGTCGGCACCACCGTTAGGCCCTTCTCGGCCGTCTTGCCGATGAGCTTGCGCAGCTCGTGTTTGTTGAGCAGCAGCTTTCTGGTGCGACCCGGATCGTGTGCCGCCGAACCGCTGTGGCTGTACTGGCCGATGTGCAGCTTGAAGAGAAACGCCTCGCCGCCTTCAATGCGGACGTAGCTGTCGCGGAGATTAACCAGGCCCTCACGGATGGCCTTGACCTCGGTGCCAACCAGCACCATCCCGGCCTCGTAGTGCTCAAGCAGGTGATAGTCGAATGCCGCCTTGCGATTCTCCGCCATCACGACGGGGGCGTCGTCTTTTTTTCCGGCCGGCGCCGGGGGGCGCCCCTGTCCGGTCTGGTACGACGTGGTCTTGCTCACAACGCCACCATTCGCATTGATATTACAACCTCGTCGGGAACGCTCAGCGCATTCCGACGATGTCAGCCACGCGCTCCCCGATGGCCAGGCTCGCGGTCAGCCCAGGCGAATCGATGCCCGCGGCATGCGTGAGCCAGGGGTGCCTGCGGTCGGCGCGGATCAGAAAGTCGGCAAATTGCTCGGTGGCCGGGTGCGCCTTCGCCCGGATTCCGCTGCCGCCTAGGCGCAGGTCGTCCAAGGCGACGGCGGGCAACAGGCGGCGGGTCGGCTCGAGAAACGCCGTGAGCGGTTCGCGGTCGGCCTCGTAGTTGTCTTTGCGCGACTGGTAACGAATCGTCGGCCCGACCCAGACGGTGCCGGCAACGGTACGCGTGAGGTGAACGCCAAGTCCATGGCCCGACCCGTGCGGTACTGGATAGACGAGGCCATTGATGAGTCGCGAGGCCTTCGGCGTCAATTCCGCGTACTCGCCCCGGCACGGATAAATGGTGAACAGCTCGCCGTCACACACGCGAGAGACATCATCCGCATAGAGACCGGCCGCGTTCACGACCGTGTCGGCGTTGATGCGTTCGAGCGGGGTCACCACCTCAACGCGGTCGCCGGCCGGTTCCACTGCCAGCACAAGAGACCCGGGAAGCACATGACCGCCGTGCGCCTCCACCTGTCGCTGCAGGGCCGACACAAACGCATGGGCATCGATCCACCCGGTGTGAGGGGACCACAACGCCCGCGTGGCGCGTACGTGCGGCTCGCGCGCCCGGACAAACGCTGCGTCAACGAGGTCCACCTCAACACCACAGGCCCGGGCATTGGCGGCGAGGGGCTCGAGGTCCGATTCCTCGGAGGGCTCGGTGGCCACTACCAACTTGCCCGACTCATGATGCGGCACCTGGTGCGCTCGGCAGAACTGCCTGAGCCGATCGCGGCCCTCCACACACAAGGTGGCTTTCAGTGATTCGGGCGGGTAGTACAAGCCTGCGTGCATCACACCGCTGTTGTGCGTGGATGTGTCGAGCCCTGCGCGGCGGTGCCGCTCAAGCACCACAACATCCCGCCCCCTCTGCGCGAGCGAAAGCGCGCACGCCAGTCCGGTGACGCCGGCGCCGATGACAACGATCATGCGGCGAGGCGGGCGGCCAGAAAAATGGCTTCGACCATGCTGCCGGCATCGGCGCGGCCCTGGCGCGCGATATCAAACGCGGTGCCGTGGTCGACGGACGTCCGGATGATCGGCAGGCCCAGCGTGACGTTGACCGCGTGGCCAAAGGCGAGAAGCTTGATCGGTATCAACCCCTGGTCGTGGTAACAGGCCACAACAACATCAAAGTCACCCCGTGTAGCGCGCACAAACACGGTGTCGCCGGGAAGCGGGCCGGTCACGTCGATGCCCTCCGCGCGCGCGGTCTTAATGGCGGGCCCGATGGTCTCAAGCTCCTCGAGGCCGAGGAGGCCGTCTTCGCCAGCATGCGGATTGAGTCCCGCCACAGCGAGGCGAGGCAATGAGAAACCGAAACGCGGCATCGCCGCAGCAGTCACGCGAATGGTCTGCAGCAAGCGCGCGGCTGTGAGTGCCGGTGGCACCTGCGCCAGGGGAATGTGCACGGTGGCCAGCACGACCCGGAGTGGCTGCGACCAGAACATCATGGTGGCTTCATCAACGCCGCACAAGTGCGCCAGCAGATCCGTGTGTCCGCGCCACGGCAACCCGGCGGCCGCGAACGCGGCCTTGTTGATGGGCGCGGTGGCGATAGCCTGCACACGACCGGCGAGGACATCTTCCACCGCGCGGACAATCTCGGCATGTGCGCGGCGGCCGGCGTCTGCATGGATCTTCCCTGCCGGGTAGATGGCCAGGTCCTCCTGCAGATGCGGTCCGTAGATGACCGGGCGGCACACCGCGAGCACGCGCGGGTCGCGCGCCGCCGCCTCGGCAATTTCCGGTCCGATGCCGGCAGGGTCGCCCACGGTGACGGCGATGGCGGGCAGCGAGGTCACTGCTTCGGCACCGGTGCCCCGAGTTTAAAGACATGTGGGTGATCGGTCTTGATAGCGTGCCGCGTGTCCACGACGAGGCGCGCGTATTTGACCACGTCCTTGAAATCGAATTGTCGATGATCGGTCAGCACCACCACGCAGTCGGCCGCGGTCATGGCCGCCGGCGTCAGGGGCACCGACGACATGTCCACCGCGCCGGGCCAGTGTTGACCATCGATGAATGGCGCGAAGGGATCATGATAGGTCACGCGCGCGCCTTTTTTCATCAGCAGGGCGATCACGTCGAGCGCGGGCGACTCGCGCACGTCATCGATGTCGCGTTTGTACGCCACACCCATTACGAGGATCTCCGCCCCGTTGACCGCCTTGCACTGAGCGTTCAGTGCGTCGGTAATCTTGTCCACCACGTGGTGCGGCATTGCGCCATTCACCTGGCCGGCCAGTTCAATGAACCGGGCTTCGAAGCCGAGCTCCTTCACCTTCCACGACAGGTAAAACGGATCAATGGGAATGCAGTGGCCTCCCAGGCCGGGCCCCGGGTAAAATGGCATGAAGCCGAACGGCTTCGTCGCGGCGGCATCGACGACTTCCCAGACGCTGATGCCGAGGCGATCGCACATCAGGGCCAGCTCATTCACCAGCCCGATATTCACAGCGCGGAAGGTATTTTCCAGCAACTTCACCATCTCGGCCACTTTTGGCGAACTCACTTCGACGACGTGATCGATCGACGATCGATAGAGCGCGCCGGCGACCCGCGCGCAATTCGGCGTCAAGCCGCCCACCACCTTGGGCACATTTTTGGTGGTCCATTGTTCGTTGCCGGGATCGACGCGCTCCGGCGAAAACGCGAGAAAAAAATCAACCCCCGCCTTTAGCCCCCTGCGTTCGAGGATCGGCTGCACGACCTCTTCGCTGGTACCGGGATACGTTGTGGACTCGAGGACCACGAGCATGCCCGGATGGAGATGGCCGGCGATCGCTTCAACGGCCGACACGACAAACGAGAGGTCCGGATCTTTGGTCTTCCGGAGCGGCGTGGGCACACAGATGTTGATGGTGTCGAAGTCCCGCACGGCTCCCGGGTCCGCCGTTGCGGTCAGTTTGCCGGCGTTGACCAGCGCCGCCACGGCCGCGGTCGGCACGTCCTGGATGTAGGACTCGCCCCGGTTGATCTGATCGACCTTGCGCGCATCCAGGTCAATCCCCGTGACCGAAAATCCTGCCTGCCCGAATTCCACAGCGAGGGGCAGGCCGACATAACCCAGACCGACCACGCCAACTTTGGCGGTGCGATTGGCGATTCGTTCCAGCAGCGTATCAGTGCGAGACATGGCAGTGTGATTATAGGGCGAGAACACGATGACCCTAGATTTCGACCGCCACCCAGTCGGCGACGATCTTCGGGCTCGCGTTGCGGTTCAGCGCCGCCTGACCTCGGGCGACGACGCCGAACGCGGTGATGACGCGGTCTGGCGGATAGGCGCGAACGAGCGCGCGCAGGTCGGCCTCTCGCTCGGTGTTTGACAGCACAGCGGTGCCGTCAGCCGTGGCGGAGAGCGCGCCAATGTCGCGCAGCAGCGACGACACGAGCGCCAGCCGGATGTCCAGCGATTCGCGCGCCCGTCGATGTGTGGGTGACTTGGCCAGTTCGGCGGCCGCCTTCAGTTTCGCGTCCAGCGACGGGGCCGCGGATTTCCGGACCAGGTCCATCGCCAGTGCCTGATCGCCCTCGAGTTCGGCGCCGTCGAGCGCGAGTGCGCGCGACACACTCCCGCCGGCCAACGCGGCGCACGTCTGCGCAGAGGCGGCATCAATGCCATGGCGGCTCTGGAGCACCTGGGCCACCTCGGTATCAGCCAGGACACCAAAACGCACCCTCCGACAGCGCGATAACGCCGTCGGACGCAACGCGTCCGGATACGCCGAAATGAGGATGAGAATCGCTGCGGGAGGCGGCTCTTCGAGTGTCTTGAGCAGCGCATCCTGTGCCTGCACACTGAGGGCGTCGGCCGGGTCGATGATGAACACCCGCCGCCGGCCTTCAAACGGCCGATACCCAATCAGATCGATCACGCGCTCGCGAATGGACTTGATCGAGATGGAGGCGATGTCGCCGTTGTCCACCTCCACGACATCAGAGAACTGGCCCTTGTCGATGCGGACACAGACACCGCATTTTCCGCAGGCAACACCGTCTTTCGCGGACGGACAGTTCAGCGCCTGGGCGAGGGCCCGCGCCATGGTGTGTTTGCCCACCCCCTCCGGCCCGGCAAACAACAAGGTCTGCGGGACCCGGCCGTGGCCCACCGCCTGCCGGAGCAGCGCCTGCACGCGCGCGTGACCGACGGGTGGTGGAATGGTCATGACAAAAGGAAGTGGCGGGGCCGACGAGACTCGAACTCGCGACCTCTGGCGTGACAGGCCAGCGTTCTACCCAACTGAACTACGACCCCGCAAAAAATGGGCGATACAGGATTCGAACCTGTGACAGCCGGCGTGTAAAGC
>SYFT01000052.1 GCA_005799825.1 Acidobacteriota bacterium
AGTATCCGGTGGAAATCCCCGGCGTCAACAACTCCTACTTCCTCAAAGCCGCACTGAACGCCGTGCGCAAGCACCAGGGACTGCAGGAACTGGACGCCGTCGAGTTCCTCCAGGTGATTCGCGAAAAAGCGAAACTGCTCGAGATGAATCAGTCGATGCTGCACCGCTCGGTCAATGAAGGGTTTTCGGGCGGTGAGAAGAAGCGCAACGAGATCTTCCAGATGGCGGTGCTCGAACCGAAACTGGCGATTCTCGACGAGACCGATTCTGGCCTCGACATCGATGCCCTTCGCATTGTCGCCGCCGGCGTCAATGCGCTGCGCAGCCGCGATCGCGCCATCATCGTGGTCACGCACTATCAGCGCCTGCTCGACTACCTCGTGCCGGACTTCGTGCACGTGCTGAGCGGTGGCCGCATCGTGAAGTCGGGCGGCAAGGAACTGGCGCTCGAGCTTGAAGACAAGGGGTACGGCTGGGTGGATGCCGTGGCCGGGGCCCTGGCGTAGTCATGCCGCCGGTTGCCGAGCGTCACGATACCTACGCGGCCGACTTCGAGGCGTTCCGCGAAACACCAGCCTTTGGACCCGAGTGGCTCCGCACCGCGCGGTCCTCGGCTTTTGCCCGGTTCATCGAGCGGGGATTCCCAAGCACGCGCGACGAAGAGTGGAAGTTCACGAACGTCGCGGCGATTGCCGCCACCAGCTTCCGGCGTGTGACCGGCGGCCCCAGGGTCACGTCGGTTGAGCTCGAGCCATTTCTCTTCAAGACACCGTTCGGCATGCAGGCCGTGGTGGTGAACGGCCGGCTGTCTTCGGAGCTCTCGTCGCTCGGGAACCTGCCGGCGGGCGTCACCGTGTCCGGCATGGCCGAGGCCATGACCGACCAGCCGCCCCTGGAAGGCCCGAGCCTCAAGAGCGACCATCCGTTTGTGTTGCTCAACACGGCCTTCTGTGAGGGCGGTGTGTTTATTCACATCGCACCGAAGGCGGTGGTGACCGAGCCCATCCATGTACTCTTCATCTCGGCGCCTGCCGCCGATCCGGGTTTGGTGGCTCCGCGTCTCTTCGTCGTCGCCGGCGAACAATCCGAGTCGTCGATCGTGGAGAACTACGCGGGTGTTGGTGCGACGCCGGTCCTGACCACCGCCGTGACCGAGGTCCTGCTGGGGCCCGGGGCCATGGTGGACCACGTCAAGGTGCAGCGCGAAACCGCCGAGGCCTTCCATATGGCCAGCACGTTTGTGCACCTGCACCGCGCCAGCACGTTTACGTCGCAGGCCATCACGTTCGGGGGGCGCATCGCGCGCAACGACATCACCGCCACGCTTGCTGGAGACGGCGCCGAGTGCACGCTCAACGGCCTCTATGTGGCCGACGGCGAGACCCTCGTGGACACACATACGACCATCGACCACGCGATGCCGCACTGCCCAAGCCACGAAGTCTACAAGGGCATTCTGGCTGGCCGCGCGAAAGCCGTCTTCAACGGCAAGATCATCGTGCGGCCCGACGCGCAGAAGACCGACGCAAAACAGACCAACAAGGCGCTGCTGCTTACCGACGAGGCCTCGATCAACACCAAGCCGCAGCTCGAAATCTTTGCCGACGATGTGAAGTGCACACATGGCGCGGCCATCGGCCAGCTCGATGCCGACCAGTTGTTCTACCTGCGCGCCCGCGGCATCGGGGTGCTGGATGCGCGAAACATGCTCATTCACGCGTTTGCCAGTGATGTCCTCAACGGGATCAAACACGACGCCGTGCGCGACCGCCTTGAAGAGGTCCTTGTCGAGAAGCTGCACCTGCCGGTATGACCCCCCACGTTGTCCCCGCCGCGTCACCAGTGCCAGCACCCCTGGACGTGTTGGCGGTGCGCGAGCAGTTCCCCGCGTTGCATCAGTTGGTGCATGGCAAGCCGCTCGCGTATCTCGACAACGCCGCCACGACCCAGAAGCCGCAGGTGGTGCTGGACGCCCTGCGCCATTACTACGAGCGCGACAACGCCAACGTCCACCGGGGCGTTCACACCCTCAGCGAACGGGCGACGGCGTCCTACGAGTCGGCCCGCCGAAGCGTGCAGCGGTTCCTCAATGCCCGGAGCGAACGCGAAATCATCTTCACGCGCAACGCCACCGAAAGCATCAACCTGGTGGCCCGTGCGTGGGGCGACTGGCAGCTGAAGCCGGGCGACGAGGTGCTCATCACCGCAATGGAGCACCATTCCAATATTGTCCCGTGGCAGATGGCCTGCGCGCGGACAGGCGCCATCCTCAAGGTGGCGCCCATCGACGATCGCGGCGACGTGATTCTCGAGGAATTTGAGAAACTCCTGACGCCCAGGACCAAGATGCTGGCCGTGGTGCATCTCTCCAACGCGCTCGGCACGATCAATCCGGTTGAGGACATGATCGCGGCGGCCAGGCGGGTGGGCGCCACGGTGCTTATTGATGGGTCGCAGTCCGTGTACCACATGGCCGTGGATGTGCAGGCCCTGGACCCCGACTTCTACGTGTTCACCGGCCACAAGGTCTACGGGCCCACGGGCATCGGCGTGTTGTACGGCCGCGAGTCGCTCCTGCAGGCCTGCCCCCCGTTTCTGGGCGGCGGCGACATGATTAGTTCCGTGACGTTCGAGAAGAGCGAGTGGAACGAACTGCCGTACAAGTTCGAGGCCGGCACGCCGAACATTGCTGATGCCATCGGGTTGGCCGCCGCCATCGAGTTCGTCCGCGGTATTGGTTTTGAGACGATCGGCGCGCACGAATCCACGCTCCTCGAGTACGCCACAGCTCAGCTCTCCGCTGTGCCGGGCCTGACGATTATCGGCACCGCGCGGCGCAAGGCGAGCGTCGTATCGTTTGTCATGCACGATCTGCATCCACACGACATCGGGACGATCGTGGACCGCGAGGGTGTGGCCATTCGCACCGGGCATCACTGCGCGCAGCCCGTGATGGATCGCTTCGGGATTCCGGCGACCGCTCGGGCGTCGCTGGCGATGTACAACACGACGGACGAAATCGACGCGCTGGTGGTTGCGCTCGATCGCGTCCGTCAACTGCTGGGGTAGGGCATGGGCATGTTTTCATTTCTCGCGGGCAAGAAAGACCAGGTCGAGGATTCGTCGGCAGCCGGCGCGGTATCAGCAACGGCCGATGCCTCGTCCACGTCGCAGACGCCATTCACGGCGCCCGACGCATGGACGTCCGAGGCACTCACGAGCCCCAAGCCCGAAACGAGGCACGACGCATTGCAGGTGGGGCCGCTCGACACCGAGCAGACAGCGGAGTTCCAGGGCAAGATCGTGGAAGCCATCAAGACCGTCTACGACCCCGAGATCCCAGTCGACATCTACGAACTCGGCCTCATCTACGACATCATCGTGGACGCCGAGAAGCGCGCGCTCATCAACATGACGCTGACCAGCCCGGCATGCCCGTCGGCGCAGCAACTGCCGCTCGAGGTGGGATTCAAGGTGAAGGCCATTCCCGGCATCACCGACGCGAAGGTTGAGATTGTCTGGGAGCCCGCGTGGACGAAAGAGCGGATGTCTGAAGCCGCGAAGCTCACGCTGGGGTTCTTTTGATGCAGGATCTGAACGACCTCTACCAGGAGGTCATCCTCGACCACAATCGCCGGCCGCGCAACTACGGGCCGCTGCCCGACGCCACGCAATCGGCGAAAGGGCACAACCCCCTGTGTGGCGACAAGTTGACGCTTTCGCTCAAGGTTGAGGGGGATCGCATCACCGGAATCTCGTTTGAAGGCTCCGGGTGCGCCATTTCGAAGTCGTCCGCCTCGCTCATGACCGATGCGGTCAAGGGCCACACGGTGGACGAGGCCACTGAACTGTTCGACAAGTTCCACCAGATGGTGACGACCCCGATCGACCAGCCGGTTGACGAAGAAGCCGTCGGCAAACTCGCCGTGCTTGCCGGTGTCCGCGAGTTTCCCGCTCGCGTCAAATGTGCGTCGCTCGCCTGGCACACGCTCAAAGCCGCACTCACCAAGACGACCGAGCCCGCAAAGACGGAATAGGCGTCAGAACTTCCAGACGAAGTTCACCACCGGGAATGCCACGCTGCCGCTGGCGGCCTGACCGCTGGTGTGCGGCCACTCGTGTCAGCCGCAGGCAAGGGCGTTGGCGTGCGCGCGATCTGGTAACTCCAGCACTTCGGGATCCCTGGACTTCAGGACTCCGAGCTGGACCCTGGACCCTATTGTCCCCACGGCGCGGGCGGGACCGGCACTGGCGTGGCCAGGTCGAACTCGACGCGAAACCGTCGGCCCGGCCGCGTCAGCTCGTACGCGAACATCTTTCCCGGATGGACCTCCATCGCCCAGACATTCGTGTTTGAGACGGCGCGATTTTCGCGGGTGAACATGGCCTTCGAGAAGTCATCCACCGGGAATTCCTGGCGGGTCGCGGTGCCGGGCGAGGTCGAGTCGCCGCCATACATCGTGACCGCATCCGGCGTTCCGTCCTGATGACGATGGTCGTGTTTGAGCCGTATGCGATCGGCCACCAGCGTCAGCACCCACGTGCGGGATCGATCCTCCCCCACATGAAAGGGCACCAGCACCTCGCCCGGTGTGGTGCAGGTGCGCACGTGCATCACCAGCGCCTGCCCCACGAACGGGTCATTCGGCGCAGGCGGCTCGTTCGCGACCACTTTGCCGCCAAAGGCCTTTCCGCACATCTCTCCCACGGAAGTCAGGAAGCCAGCCGCTGGGGACGCCGCTGCAGGCGCTTCGGGGCGCGCACAAGCGGCCGGCAATGAGCCAATGAGGCAAATGGCCAATGAGGCAATGCCGCGAACCATTGCCCCATTGCCCAATTGGCTCATTGGCCCATTAGCGAGGGTTGGCCCATTTTCAGAGCTCATCGAATGCTCGAGACATCAAGCGTGTACATCCCGCGCCCGTACGTCGAGATGACCAGCACATGATCCACAGGGTGATACTGCAGGTCCGACACCTGCGTGGACGGCAGGTTGCCGCCCAGCACTTCCCACTTCGCGCCGCCATTGGTGGACACGTACACACCGAAATCGGTGCCGACGAACAACACGTTCGGGTTGGTCGGATGTTCGCGGATGACGTTCACCGGACCAGCAGGAATATTGTTCACGATGCTCGTGAACGTCCGGCCGTAGTCTGTGGACTTGTAGATGTACGCCGCAAAGTCGTCGTCTTCGCGGCCGCGCTGCACCACATACACCGTGCCCTCGGCGTAGCGAGACGGCACCAGCCCTGAGAACCACTTCCTCACCGGCAATTTGCTCGTGAGTTCGGTCCACTCCTTGCCGCTGTCAATCGTCGTGTGCAGCCGCCCGTCGTCGCTCCCCACATACATGAGGCCCGCCTTCCTGGGCGATTCTGCCAGGGCGACAATGGTCTGGTAGGGGATGGCGTTGGAGTTCTTGATCAGCATCTCCGCCGCGTTGTTGTTCGTAAGGTCCGGACTCATGATTTCCCACTTGTCGCCGCGGCTTGTGGACTTGTAGACCGACTGGTAGCCCGCATAGATGATCGTGTTGTCGTGGGGCGAGATGATGATGGGCGCCATCCACTGCGCGCGCAGTTCCGCGTCGGCCGGGTTCTCGGGCTGAATGTTGGTCACGCGCTGTGGGCCCTGCGGAGCGGGCGGCTGAGCAGGTGTGGCCGCACCGGCGCCACGACCTCGTCCGCGCGCGGCAGCAGCCACGCCCAGATCCGTGCGGCTGAAGTTGCCGTAGAAGCCGTGCGTGTAGACGATGTTCGGGTTCGTCGGGTCGATGGAGTGATTTGAGCCTTCACCACCGGGCGCACCCTCCCACGCCACAGCCGGGATGGCGCCGCGACCCTTGGAGACGTCCATCAGTCCGCGTCGGCTGCCATGGTCCTGGATCGATCCGTATGCCCAAGACGCAGGACGCGACGTGTCGATCGACACGTTGTAGAACTGCGCGCCGGCGGCTGACACGGCAAACACCCAGGTCTTGCCGCCGTCAAGCGAGTGATACACGCCGCCGTCGTTGGCGTTGTAGAGCTTGAGCGGGTCCTTCGGATCGATCCAGAGGCCGTGGTGGTCGCCGTGCACACCGCCGGTTGCGCTGCCATCGACGTTGCTGGTGGACGAACCCGTAGCGTTGCCGAACGTCTTGCCGGCGTCGAGCGAGCGGTTGAGACCAAGTCCCATCGTGTAGATCGTGTTCTCGTTGACGGGATCCACACGAATCTGGCCAAACACCCAGCCGTACGTGCCCGAGTGCTGGATCATGAAGTTGTTGTTCTCGCTGGTCTTCCGCCAGGTCGCGCCCTTGTCATCGCTCCGATAGATCTCGGCGGCTTTGATCCGGCCGTTTGTGATCGCGCGCCCGTAGGCGTCGCGCTCGCCGGCCTGCGGGCCGCGGCCCTCTTCATAGTTGTCCACGAACGCGTAGAGGACGTTCGGGTTCGAGCGAGCGATGTCTATGCCGATGCGGCCACGGAACTGCGGCGCCGGCAGACCCTGGCTCATGTCCTTCCAGGTCTGGCCGCCGTCGGTGGACTTGACCACGCCGCCCTCGTTGTAGCCGGGCTCCACGCGCGGATCGCTCCACTTGCGACGGATGCGCTGCCACATGGCCGCGTACAACACGTTCGGGTCCGTGGGGTCCATCACAAGATCGTTTGCGCCCGTGCGCGGACTCTTGTAGAACACCTTGGTCCAGTTGCGTCCGCCGTCGGTGGTCTTGAACACACCGCGCATCGCGTTGTCTGTCCACTCGTGGCCAGACGCCGCCACGTACACGATGTCCGGATTGGTGGGATGCACGATGATGCGCGCGATGGTCTGGGTGTCGGCGAGCCCCATGTGCGTGAACGTTTTGCCGGCATCGGTGGACTTGTAGATGCCCACACCGGCCATGGATGCCCGGAAGATATTGGCTTCGCCAGTGCCGACCCAGACGATGTTGGGGTTTGAGGGGGCGACTTCGACGTCGCCGATGCTCGTCGACGCCTCATGTTCGAAGACGGCGCGCCACGATTTGCCGTGATCCTCACTCTTCCAGACGCCACTGGTGGCGTAGGCCGCGTAGATGTGCCTCTGGCCCCCGACGTCCACCACCGCCACGTCCGTGGCGCGGCCGCTAATGTTGGTGGGACCCAGCGACTGCCAGGTGCCGCTCCGGTACTGGGAGGCCTGGCGCATGGACTGATACGTATCCCACGCCGTGAGGACGCCGTCGGCATCCAAGCGGGTCGGGGCTTGGGCCCAGGGCGTCGCGATTCCCGCCGCCGTGATGAACGCGGCACCAGCCAGCACACTACCAATCAAGAAACGACGCATGGGTATCCTCTCGTAAATCTCGTAATATTACAGAGCGATGTCGCGACCGCCCGTCTACCTCGACTACCACGCCACAACGCCCGTGGACCCGCGAGTCCTTCAGGCGATGCTGCCTTACTTTACCGAAGTCTTCGGTAATCCCGCATCTTCAAGTCACCAGTGGGGCTGGAAGGCGCAGGAGGCCGTTGAAGAGGCCCGGCGACGTGTCGCGGCTCTCGTCGGGGGCACCGCACGCGAGATTACGTTCACAAGCGGCGCGACCGAATCCAACAACTTTGCCATCAAGGGTGTGGCGGCGTCGGCTCCGGAAGGGCGCCGGCACATGGTGTGTTCCGCCATCGAGCACAAGTCTGTGCTTGAGGGCTGCAAGAGTCTCGAGAAGCAGGGCTGGACGTGCACCGTGGTGCCGGTGGGCCGTGACGGCCGGCTCGACCTGAACGCGCTCGCCGATGCCGTGACCGACGCCACCGCGCTCGTGAGCGTGATGGCCGCCAACAACGAAGTGGGCGTGTTGCAGCCCATGACCGAGATCGCGGCCATCGCCCACGCGAAGGGCGCGCTGTTTCACACCGACGCCGCGCAGGCCGTCGGTAAAGTGGCGGTGGACGTGCAGGCGGATCAGGTGGATCTGCTCTCGCTCACCGGGCACAAGATGTACGGCCCGAAGGGCTGCGGCGCGATCTACATCCGTCGCCGCACTGAACTGACGCCGCTCATCATCGGGGGCGGGCAGGAGCGCGGCATGCGGTCCGGCACCCTCAACGTCCCTGGCATCGTTGGCCTGGGGTATGCCTGTCTCATCGACAAGCGGGACATGCCTGTTGAAAGCGCGAGACTCGTCACATTGCGCAACCGCCTGCTCGACGGTTTGCGCACGCAGATTGGCGGCGTCACGGTCAGCGGCTCGATGGAGCATCGCCTGCCGCACAACCTGCACGTGGGATTTGAAGGCGTGGACGGGTCGTCGCTGATGATTGGGATCTCCGACATCGCGGTCTCGTCGGGCTCGGCGTGTAGCTCGGCCTCGGCCTCCCCATCGCACGTCCTGCTGGCGCTGTTTGGACCCGACCACGTGCCATCGGCTACGATCAGGTTTGGGCTCGGTCGCCACACAACCGACGCCGACATCGACTACGCCATCGAAAAATTCGCGGCAGTGGTCAAGCGCTTGCGCGAGGCTGAATGAAGATCACCGTTGCCCACAGTCCGGATTCCGATGACGCGTTCATGTTTTTTGGGTTGGCCAGCGGCGCCGTGCAAGTACCGGGCATCGAGGTAGACCAGGTTCTTTCAGACATCGAAACCCTGAATCGCGCGGCGTTCGAGGGCCGGTACGAAGTGACCGCTGTGTCCTTCCACGCGTATGCACACCTGCTCGACAAATACGCGCTGCTGCCGCATGGCTCGAGCATGGGCGACAACTACGGGCCCATCCTGGTATCTACTAGGCCGCTGCCGTCCGATTCGCTCAAGGGAGTGAAGGTCGGCGTGCCGGGACTGCTGACCACAGCGTTCCTCGCGCTGAAGATGTATGACCCCGACTTCGAGTATGAGGTCATCCCCTTCGATGAAATTCAGCAGGCGGTTCTCGAGGGCCGCGTGGACGCCGGGCTGCTCATCCATGAGGGCCAACTTACGTACGAGGCCGAAGGGTTCCGAAAAATTGTGGACCTGGGGGAGTGGTGGTTTGAACGCACGGGCGGGTTGCCGCTGCCACTTGGTGGCAACATTATCCGTCGCGACATGGGCCCCGAGTTGATGCGCACGGTCTCGACTATGCTGCACGACAGCATTGCGTATGCGCTCAACAATCGAGAGGCCGGCGTGCAGTATGCGCAACAGTTTGGGCGCGGTCTCGACCAGAAAGACACCGATACATTTGTCGGCATGTACGTCAACGCGCTCACGCTCGACTATGGCGCCCGCGGCCGCGCAGCACTCGAACGCTTCTTCGACGAAGCGTTTGAAAAGGGACTGATCCCGGATCGGGTCCCTGTCGAGTTCGTCTGACGACCGGCTACTGCGTGCGGTCGTAGACGCGCTTGATCTCAACCTTCGGCATGCGCACCATGATGTTTGAGGTCTCGACTGTGACCACGAGCTGCTTGCCGTCAGCGCTCACGGTGTAGTCCTCGACGACCTTCAGCGATTCCTTCGTCTCCATCTCGCGGCGAAGCACCTTGCCGTTCCACTTCACCTTGATGTCCACGGGACCCGCCGGGGTCGTCATCACGGACTTCCTGTTGTCGGTGGTGTACTTGTAGGTCAGCCCCTTGGCCGGATCCGGGTCGTAGGCGAGCAGTACCTCTTTCGCCGTGGCCTGAATGCCCAGCAGGGGCGGCGCCTTCTGGAACATCTTCAGGTGCGCGTTGAAGCGCTGCAGTTCTTCCAGACCCAAATCCCCGCCAGGCAACGGACCCCGGCCGGGTGCGGCAAAGTTGTCGCCGCGGCCACCGCTTCTTCGGGCACCGGCGCTGTCGGGGCCATTTGGATTGACACTGGCGTCCATATTCAGTTTCCACCCGCCCGAAAGCATAGCGGCCGGGTCGACCGCCTGGGCAAACACGGACGTGTGGTGCGCGAGTAACGACAACGCCAGGGTGGTGAAGACACGTTTCAGCCGCATGATTTGACTCCCGGCTGTGGATGCTATCTCTGGAGTGCCCTGACGGGCAATCCACGGGCCTCTGACCGCAAGACTTCTTAGCGCCCCACCCGAACGCGAATACCGCCCGTCACCAGACGAGGCGATCCCACGGTCGTCGGCAGCGTGCCGACGACGTATTCGCGATCGAAGAGGTTTTGCACACCGACAAAAGCGTTCAGGCGCAGACCGATCGCGCGAGACACGGACAGCGATACGACCGCATATGTCGGCAGGCCAGCCGCGGTGTTACCCGGCACGGCGCGCGCATTGAGATCGTCGTCAAATTGGCGACCCATCGCCAGCAGCTCAAGACTCGCGGTCACCACACGAGGATCTGCGAACGTCATTTGCAGAGAGCCGCGATGGCGCGGGACCTGCGGTAGCGTTGTTCCGATCAGCGTCGTGTTCGCGTCGTGGGCCGTCACGCGTGCATGCTGATAAATGTACGCCCCGGACACTTTCCACGATCCGCCGGCGCGATAGTCCACGCTCGTCTGCACGCCAGAAGCTCGCGTGGCCCCAAGGTTCTGTCGTTGCTGTGTGACAGTGGCGCCGCTTGTACTGAGTGTGACGTTGGACACGGGAGCCGTGATCCGGTTGTCGAACCAGGTGGTGCGCCACGCGACCTGGCGGAACGGTGACACCTGCAGGCCCACCTCGCCGCCGCGCAGCCGCTCCGGACCGAGCTGGTTGTTGGCCAGTGTAAGCACCGTGCCCACCCTGAACTGCCGATACAGTTCGTTGAGGGTCGGTGCACGGAAGCCTTCGCCGATGTTCGCCCACACGCTCACGTGGTCCGTCATCCGGTAGATGGCGGCGACGCGCGGGCTGACGACCGTATCGCGCTTGTCGGGCAACGACGCGTTGTTGTTGATGGTGGGCAGACCGCTCGGGACGCTGTGTTCAAAATTATGCGCGTTGTAGTTGCGCCAGCGGTCGATTCGCACGCTTCCGGTGATCGTCAAAGCGGGCGTCACCGCGAAGATGCTCTGCACAAATGCGCCGAGGCCGTTCTGTGTGCCGCCGGAAATGCGGCGCAGTGTGACGCTGGTGCCTGTCGTGGAATCCAACCCGTCTTCTTCACTGTCGCCATCAACCCAGCGCCAGTCTCCGCCGGCCGTCAAGGTGTGTGAGCCCGTGAGCAGGCGCCACTGTGCCATGCCCGCGTACGACGTGGTGGGCACCCGCTGATTGAGTGTCATGCGCCCGATGCTCCGGGTCGGTGTGGCCGGCGGCACGGCCAGGAACGTGCTGCGCAGCGTTCCTGTACCCAATGAGGCAGAGACCTGCAGCTCGCTGTTCTCCGACAGTCGTGCCATGAGGGCCGCGCTCGCGGATGTCCATGTTGTATCGTTTTTCTCCGCGGCTTCGATAAACGTACTGTGTTTGCCGTTGTTCCGATCTTCCGTGAAGTAACCGGCCCTCAGCACGCCTCGCGTCCGGCCGGAGGGGGCGATGTCAACCCGTGCGTTCACACGGTGCGTATCGAGCGACACGTTGTTGTCGACCAATCCCCGTTCGGCCACACCCGCGCCATTTGTCGCGATCACCGGCGCATAGCCGTCCGTGCGGAAAAGGCCACCGTCGAGCGTGAGCGCCAGCCCGCCACGCCCCGTGCTGCCCATGACGTCCAGTGCGCCGCTGTTCAGCGTGCCGTACTGGGCCTTCATGTCCAATGTGCCTGGTCCTGCTGCGGCACTGACGATGTTGATCACGCCCCCAAGCGCGTAGTTGCCGTACAGACTCGACCCAGCGCCATCCACCACTTCGATGCGCTCGGCCTGCTCCAGAGGAATGCGGCTCCAGTATACCCAGCCACCAAAGGGGTCGTTAAACGGCACGCCATCAAGCAGTACCAACGTGCGGCTCACTCCGCTTGGGCCAATGCCACGTAGCGAGACACCTTGCGTGGTCGGGTGCGCCGCCATACTGCTGGTTCGGCGAAACAGGCTGAACGACGGCAATCGCCGAAGCACGTCGTCGGCCAACACGGCGGGCGACTGCCGGATGTCATCGCGGCTGAGGATGCTCATGCTCGCGGGCACGTCGCCGAGCCGCATTTCGCCACGTGCCGGTGTGACCGTGACGGTTTCCAGCAAACCTGCCGGCACGAGCACAACCTCCATGGGCCAGCTGGTACCCGCGGCGACGTCGCGGCGCCACTCCGCGAAACCAGTCGCGCGAACCACGAGGACGATGGCGCCTTGCGGTGCCGGCGAAAATATGAAGCGCCCGTCGGGCCCAGTCACGGTGTGCGCATCCGGGCTGGTGCCGACCCGCATCGTGACTGACGCCCCAACGATAACGGCCCCGGCCGGATCATGCACCGTGCCGGAAATGTCAGACTGACCGGACACAGTGATGTAGAGGACGACGCTGAGGACGAAGTTGAGCATGGCTAATCCAACGACAAGACTAGCGCACAGGAACCGAATGCCGCAGCGCGTCGAAGAGCGCCTGCACGGCCCACCCGACGCGCGGGCCTGGAATGGTCATTGCGTCACCCTGAAGAAAACGCACTCGGCCGTTCCTGGCGGCGGGCACACCGACGGCTGTCCAGACGGCGGCTTCACGGGCTCGTCGGTCGGCTGACCATCCCACCGACGCGCGAAGTTCGATCACCACCTCCGGCGCACGCGACAGTAGCTGTTCCAGTGAAAGCTGCAGGCCTTCGCGTTTCACGTCGGCCATCACATTGACACCTCCGGCGGCCTCGAGCATGTCGTGCAGGAAGCCCACACCTCCGCTCACGTACAGCCCGCGCATAGAGGCCTCTTCCCGCCCGAAGACCAGCAGCGTGCGTGGTTGCGAAACTCCGCTGGCGCGTGTGCGGATCGTGCGTATCTGCGCATCGATCTGGTTCGCCAGTCGGTCGGCTTCACTCGTCTGCCCGGTCCGTTGGCCGAGGTCACGGATAGTGCGCGTGATATCGGTCAGGCCCCCGTGGCGATACCTGAACATTGGTATGCGCACGCGTTCGAGGCGTTCGATCAGCTCCTCCTGCGAGCCATAGACGATCGCTAGGTCCGGCCGCAGCGTCAGGATCGCTTCGAAGTTCGGGTCAAACAACCCTCCGACCTTCGTGCGGGTCGTCGCCTCCTCGGGAAACGTATCGAACGTTGACACGCCCACCACCTGCGGCCCGGCGCCGATCGCAAACAACATCTCGGTGACCGCAGGAATCAGGCTCACGATGCGCGTGGGCTTCGTCTGGGCCGACAACGCGGCGACCACCGTGATGGAGAGCAGAACTAATGTAAGGCACGACTTCAGCGGCGCCAATGTGGCGCGCCTAAAGGGACGTCCTCCGCACGAGATGGCCGCCGGACCCTGGCCTCTGGCCTCTGGACCCTGGACCCTCATGGCTTCCTCCTGATGAGCATCCACAGAAAGAATGGGCCGCCAATGAGCGCCGTGATGATGCCCACGGGCAACTCGAGGGGCGCCATGACGATGCGTGACACCACATCACACACCACGAGAAACGCCGCCCCGACGAAGAACGATGCGGGCAACACCAAGCGATGGTCGGCGCCCACGACGAGCCGCACCAGGTGCGGCACGATGATGCCGACAAAGCCGATGGGGCCGCCGATGGATACGGCGGCGCCTGTGGCGAGTGAGCCAGAGAAAAACGCTACACGCTGCGCCCGTCGAACGTCCACGCCGCGTGTGGCCGCTGCATCGGCCCCAAGGCTCAAGAGGTTGAGTGGCCGCGCGAGCCACAGGAAGCCGCCGAGTGCTACGAGCACCAACGGAAGGGCGCCAAGGATTGGCGCGTAGCCGGCCACATCGAGGTCGCCCATGAGCCACCGCAACGCGCGAAACGTCTGGGTGAAGTCGCTCAGGTACTGAACAAAGAGAATCAGTGCAGAAAAGAACGAGTTCATCGTGACGCCGGCCAGCAGCAGCACCGTGGTGGACAGGCCCGAGTGCCTCGCGGTGGCGAGGGCGTAGACCACCATCACCGCCAGGACCGCGCCCGCCAGGCTGGCGCCGGTGACACCAATCATCGGCAGCATGCTGCCGAAGGCGATGGCTGTCATCGCGCCAAACGACGCGCCCGCAGAGATCCCCAGTGTGTAGGGCGTGGCGAGGGGATTACGCAGCAGGCCCTGAAACACGACGCCCGCGGCTGCCAGTGTGCCTCCGACAATCGCCGCTGCGAGGGATCGGGGCAGGCGGGCGAGAAAGAATATTTGCGCATCGATGTTGTCCGCGAACGGTAGCGACAGCGAGAATACGCGGCCAAATGCGAGTGGCGTCTGGCCGATGAACGGCGCAATGGCGACGGCTACGATGGCTGCACCGGCGCTCGCCAGCACCCAGGGTGCACCCCGCCGCAGGGTGGACGTCACGCCTGCACCCGGGGCAGCAGCGGTGCTGCTAACGCGCGTGAAATGCCATAGACCGTCGAGAGCGTCTCTACTGTCAGCACTTCGACCGGCGGTCCGTGCGCGACCACGCGGCCCTCAGACAGCAGTACGACGGTGTCGCAGAGCGACGATGCGAAGTGCAGATCGTGTGTCGACAACACGACCGTTAACGGCATGCCTGCGGCAGAAGACGATTCGTGGAGCCGACTTACAAGCGCCGCTACTTCCACCTGGTAGCGCAGGTCCAGGGCTGCCGTCGGTTCATCGAGGAGCAACAGCGGAGCGGTCCGGTCATCGAGCGAATTTCGGCGATCGAGTTGTGACAGGGCAGAGGCGATGATAACGCGCTGCTTTTCGCCGCCGCTCAGCGTGTCGTATGTGCGGTGCGACAGGTGCAGCGTGCCCGTCGTTTCGAGCGCAGCCTCGGCGGCGGCCAGGTCGGCGGGGCCCTCCACCTCAAACGAACCCAAGTGTGGAAAGCGCCCCATCAGCGCCACTTCCATCACGGTGTAGTCAAAGGCCAGGTGTGTGTCCTGCGGTACCACGGCCACCCGCCGTGCCAGAGCGCGCCGATCAAGGCGAGAGATGTCCTGCTCGTCGAGGGTGACTCGTCCCGACCGCGGCTTCAACGTCCCGGCCAGCACGCGCAGCAGCGTGGTCTTGCCAGACCCGTTGGGACCAAGCACACCCACGAGCGCGCCTTCCGGCACATCGAACGAGACGCGATCGAGAACGCGCTGGGCGCTGAAGGCGACGGTGAGGCCGATCGCGCGAAGCACTATGCAGGGTGCCTTCTCCGGCGTGATACGCGCCGGTCTGATGCGCACAATGCGCATCAGCAAAAGGACGAGCCCGTGACCAGGTATCCTGACTTGCGGATCATCACCAGCGTTCGCGTCTTCCCAGATCGTCCAGCGCAGGCTGCACGCAATTCGGCCTGTTTCTCAAGGCCGAGGTTTCCAGTGACGGTCGAGGTTCCCGTGGTGAAACGACGGGCCCCCAATCAAATAGAACACTGACTCCCCGCTGACAGTGGCGTCACCGTGTGGGATTTGCACCCACTTCCCAGTAGTCGCCGGGCAAGCGTCTGTTGTCGCCCTCGACTATACCATGCGAAAATAGCAGCTTGGCTCCATGGGAAGCATGATGCGCAGTTCAGTAGTGACCGTCCGCTCGGAACCCGTCGCGCAGACAACCTCGGTCTCGGGCCCCCTTCATGTACTGGCAGAGATGTTGACCGTGGCCACCGATAAAACGCTGCAGGTGCTGGACCTCACCGACACGGTCAGCGACCGTGTGAAGACACTGGGAGTGCGCGAAGGCACCGCCACCCTCGTGTCGCTTCATACCACCTGTTCCGTGTTCACCAACGAGAGTCAGCAGGCGCTGCGCGAAGACATGGAGCAGTTCCTTCACCATGTAGTGGACCCGGCCACACCGTGGCTGCACAACGACCCTGAGCATTCCGACTGCGACCGGATGAACGCCGGCGCGCACCTGCGCGCTCTGCTGCTGGGTCACAGCGTGATCATGCAGATCAGCGGCGGTGAACTGGTGCTGGGTCAGTGGCAGCGCGTACTGATGGCGGAGCTTGACGGCCCACGCTCACGCTCGTTGCGGCTCCAGGTCATGGGCGTGGCCTGATCACAGGGCACATGGTGCAGGCACGACTCTCCACACTGGGGCTGGCGGACATCGCCGCAAAACTCGATGGCGGCGCGCGACTGTCGCTTGACGACGGGGTGAGGCTGTTTGCGTGTCCCGATCTTCACGCGCTTGGCTGGCTGGCCAATCGCGAACGCGAGAAGCGCCACGGCGGTCTCACGTTCTACAACTACAACCTGCGACTGGAGGCTACCAATGTGTGTGTGGCCACCTGTCTGTTCTGTTCGTTCTCCAGACTGAAACCTGGTGACGCGCAAGCCTACACGATGACGCTCGACCAGGTCCTGGACAAACTGCGTCAACGCGCCCATCAGCCACTGACCGAAGTGCATGTCGTCAACGGCCTGCACCCCGATCTGCCGTTCGACTACTACCTCGACCTGCTCCGCGGTCTGAAGGCTATACGTCCCGGCATTCACCTGAAGTGTTTCACTGCCGTAGAGATCGCGTTTTTCTCAGAGCTCTACAAGATGAGCGACGAGGAGGTACTCCGGCAGTTGATGGCGGCCGGCCTCGACTCACTGCCTGGCGGAGGCGCGGAGGTGTTCTCTGAGCGTGTACGCCGCAAGATTTGCCACGACAAGGCGGACGCCGATCGTTATCTTTCCATTCATCGCATCGCCCACGGCCTCGGCATGCGTTCGAATGTGACGATGCTGTACGGGCATATTGAGACGATGGAGGAGCGCGTGGACCACATGTTGCGCGCGCGCGCCCTTCAGGACGAGACCTGCGGGTTCCAGGCGTTCATCCCTCTGGCATTCCACCCCGACAATAATCAGATGGAAAAACTGCCGGCGCCGTCCGCCAGCGACACGTTGCGGGTGCATGCCGTGTCTCGGCTGATGCTCGACAACTTCCCGCACATCAAGGCGTTCTGGATTGCCACGGGCGTAGACGTGGCGCAGATTTCGCTCTGGTACGGCGTGGACGACCTTGACGGCACCGTGCAGGAAGAGAAGATTTACCACATGGCCGGTGCCCGCACGCCCGAGATTCTGACGACCCAGCGCATTCGCGCGCTCATTCGCAACGCCGGCCGGCTGCCGGTGGAGCGCGATACGCTCTACAACGTCGTCACCCCCCCGGATGCCGCGTAGTGCACACCTCGGCGGCCCGTGGCCTTGATAGAATCCGTCACACCACTCACCAAGGAGTTTGATAAATGGCTCATGAACTGGCACCACTTCCGTATGCGGTCGACGCGCTTGAACCCCACATCGATACGCAGACGATGCAGATTCACCATGGCAAGCATCACGCGGCGTACGTCAACAACCTGAATGCAGCCGTTGAAAAGTATCCGGAGTTGGCGGGCAAGAGCGCCGAGGACCTGATCAAGAACCTAGCTGCGGTCCCCGAAGATAGTCGCCCCGCGGTGCGCACCCCCGGCGGTGGCCACGTGCACCACACGACGTTCTGGCAGATCCTGGGACCTGGCCAGGGTGGCGCGCCCACGGGCAAGCTCGCGGACGCCATTGCGGGTGCGTTCGGTAACTTCGATACGTTCAAGGACCTGATCCAGAAAGCCGGCGCCACGCGGTTCGGCAGCGGCTGGGCCTGGCTGGTGGAAGCCAACGGCAAGCTGGTGGTTGAGAGCACGGCCAACCAGGACAATCCGATAATGGAAGGCAAACGCGTCATTATGGGCGTGGACGTGTGGGAACACGCCTACTACCTCAAGTATCAGAACCGCCGGCCCGACTACCTCGCCGCCTGGTGGAACGTGGTCAATTGGAGTGAAGTGGCGAAGCGCCTGGGGTAGGCTCGCTTCGTGAACCTCGCTCCAATCGCACATCCAATCGCCCAATTCTCCATCCTCAAGGACCCACGGCTGAACATCATGTGGAGCGGATATGCGTTTGCCACGGATTTCCTTGAAGAGCGCGGGCAGCGCGCGCTGGCGTCATGGTAAATGACACGCGCCATGAAGGGCTGAAGGGACTCCATACCCAAAGGTCCTTCAGTCCTTCATGCCTCGTGTGAATCTCCGTACAAAGTGACGACAACATCGGTGCCGGCATCCAGGGCATCGGTGTCGGCGGCGATGGTCACATAGCCGTCCGAATTAGCCATGCTTGTGATGTCGCCCGACGCCTTGAAGGCGGGTTCTGCGCGGCCGTCAACGATGCGCACCATGTAGAACTGCAGACGGCCCGGAGTGGAGGTGATGCGTCGCGCCAGAGGGACAGTGACCTGGCGCGGTTGCCATGGCGGCAGGCGCGCTGTGGCGCGCAGGAGCGGGATCAGGAACACATGGGCGTTTGAGAGGCACGATGTCGGATACCCCGAGAGGCCGAGGACCGGCGCGTTGCCGATACGGCCCAACACGGTGGGTTTGCCGGGCTTGATCGCCACGCCGTGAAAGATGACCTCGCCGTGCTGGCGCAGTGCGTCGATCACCAGATCGCGTTCGCCCACGGAACTGCCGCCTGAAAACACCATGATGTCGCAGCCGCCGGCCTTGCCCAGTGTCTGCGTCAGCGCCTCGATCGAGTCTCGGGATGTCGGGAGTGCCACCGGTTCGCCGCCGTGGCGTCGCACCAGCGCCTCGAGCGTGAAACGGTTAACGTTGTAGAGCTGGCCCGGGCCCAGGGGCGATCCCGGGTCCACCACTTCGTCGCCAGTACAAAGAATCGCCACGCGCGGGCGCGCGTGCACCTCAACGCTCGTGCGGCCCAGCGCGGCCAGGACGCCGATCCGGGCGGGTGTCAGCACCACGCCGGCGTTGAGCACCACATGGCCCGACGTGATGTCGCCGCCGCGCGGGCCCACATGCTGGCGTGGTGTCGCCGCGCGTTGAATCTGCACCATCCCATCACCCGTCGTCGTCTGTTCCACCATCACGACCGCATCGGCGCCGTCGACCAGCGGCGCGCCGGTGGCGATCTCGACGCAGGTGCCCGCGGTGACGCGAACGGGGGATGGATCGCCGGTGAACACACGGCCAACCAATCGCAATTTCACTGGCGCCTCAGGCGACGCGCCCGAAGTGTCGGCAGCGATGACCGCATAGCCATCCATCGCCGCGCGGTCGAACGGTGGCACATCGAACGTAGCTATAACCTCGGAAACCAGCGCCCTGCCATCGGCCTCTGCAAGGGAAACTCGCTCGGTCCGACCGATCGGCTTTGGGGCGGCCAGCACATCGCGGAGCGCCTCTTCGAACGACAACGTGTGCGCAAAGGGACGCATGACTCAAGTATCATCCAACTTGTGTCTACCAATGCCCATCGCGCAGCTTCACCCTCGTCCGTGCCGTGCCTGGTGCTGACCGTGAGCGATACCCGCACCCGCGAGACAGATACCAGTGGTCAGACCATCGCCAGCCTGCTTGAGGGCGCCGGCCACACGGTGGTGGCTCGCGAGTTGGTTATAGACGATCCGATCAAGGTCGCCGAGGCCATCCGCGCGCACCTTGGGCGCAAGAATGTCCGTGCGGTCATCACCACTGGAGGCACGGGTGTGACGTCGCGCGACACCACCTACGAAGCCGTGGCATCGATGTTTGATAAGCAGCTTGACGGGTTTGGTGAGCTGTTCCGCATGCTGAGTTATCAACAGGTGGGCGCGGCTGCCATGTTGAGCCGTGCGTGTGCGGGCGTTGTGACAGGCTGCGTCGTATTTGTGTTGCCCGGCTCCGAGGCCGCGGTGCGACTGGGCATGGAGAAACTCATCCTGCCAGAACTGGGTCACGTGGTCAGAGAGACATCACGATGAAATTGGCGACGGTACTGGTCGCCGCAGCCCTCTTGGCTGCCGTACAAAAACCCACGACGCTTTCGGTACCGGCGGCCGCGCTTCCGGCCGTCCTTGATCGTCTTGCCCTTCGCTGGGTGGACGACACATTCAAGAAGATGACTCTGGACGACAAGGTGGGCCAGGTCGTCATGTCGGGGATCGATTCGATGTACCTCTCGTCGGACACCGATCAGTTCGACGCACTGCTGGAGAAAGTAACGAAGCTGAAGCTTGGCGGCTTCGTGGTGTTTGGTGGGTCGGAACGTGCGCCCGGCGTATTGCTCAACACCGCGTATGGGACGGTCACGCTTGGGCAGCCGCTGGCCGCGGCATCGACGCTCAACCGGCTGCAGGCTGCGTCGGCCATTCCGCTGCTTGCCTCCGCTGATTTTGAAGCCGGCGCGGGGTTTCGCATTGCTGGCGCCACGACGTTCCCGCGCGCGATGGCGTTTGGCGCCGCGATGGACGAGGAACTGGTGCGCTCCGCCGCTCGCATCACCGCGCAGGAAGGCCGCGCGATTGGCGTGCACATGAATTTCGCCCCGGTTGTTGACGTGAACAACAACGCGCGCAACCCGGTGATCAACACGCGCTCGCTCGGCGAGTCGCCCGCCGCGGTCGGCCGGCTCGCCGCGGCATACGTCCAGGGCTTGCAGTCGGGCGGCATGCTCGCCACCCTGAAACACTTTCCCGGTCACGGCGACACCGACGTGGATTCACACATCGGTCTGCCGGTCATCAGCCATCCCCGCGATCGTCTCGACGCCGTGGAACTGCCGTCGTTCAAGGCCGGTATCGCCGCCGGCGCCGACGCCGTGATGACCGCCCACATCCAACTTCCAGCGCTCGACGCGGCGGACTTTAGTCCCGCCACGTTGAGCCGCCCGATCGTCACGAGCCTGCTGCGCGGCGACCTCAAGTTCGGCGGTCTGATCGTGACCGATTCGATGGGTATGGATGCCGTCGCCCGTCGCCTCGCGCCCGGCGATGCCGCAGTGCGCGCGTTGCTGGCCGGCAACGACATCGTGCTGCACTCACCAGACGACGTGGCGGCCGTAATCGGGATCAAGGCGGCCGTCGAGAAGGGCACCATTCCGCTTCTGCTGCTCGACGCGTCCGTGCGCCGCATCCTGGTCGCCAAGGCACGACTCGGCTTGCATACAAAGAAGCTGGTCTCGCTCGATGAACTGCCCGCATTGGTGGGCGGACGGCAGCGCGCTCAAGTGGCGCGAGAGGCGAGCCAGCGGTCCATCACCCTTCTGAAGGATGATCGCAACCAGGTACCGTTGCGCGCGTCGCGTGAGGCGGCTGTGTTGTACTTGTCGGTGCTCGACTATCCGTCTGGGTGGCGCATCGCCGCGCCGAGCCGGACCGTGATCCCGGAGCTTCGGCGTCGCTGGCCCTCCGTGACTGCGATCGAGCTCTCTGACCGGTCCACGCCATCGGAAATTGATCTCGTCCGCGCCTCGGCCCTCCGCTTCGACGCCATCGTCGTCTCCGTCTTCGTCCGCGCGTCGTCTGGTAGCGGCCGGATGGATCTGGCGCCGCCGCTGACGAAGCTGCTCGGGGACCTCGCGCGCCTGACAGCCGGCACCCCCAAGCCGTTTGTGACGATGTTTTTTGGCAATCCGTACGTGCCTACGTTCCTGCCCGACCTGCCGGCGGTGCTGCTGACCTACGATTTTTACGATCTGGCGGAGGCCTCGGCCGTGGCCGCACTGGCCGGGGACAACGCCATCGGTGGGCGCCTGCCCATTTCGATGCCGGGTTCGTTCGACGTCGGCTTCGGGTTGGTCCGGGATCGGCTCGGGCGCCGACCCTGAGGTATACTTCTCTGCTTGTGCGCCCTTAGCTCAGCTGGATAGAGCGTCTGGCTACGAAC
>SYFT01000053.1 GCA_005799825.1 Acidobacteriota bacterium
AGATACTCCAGGATGCGGTCCTTGACCTTCTCGATGCCTGAGTGATCCTCGTCAAGGGTCACCTTCGTGTGCGCCAGTTCAATAACGTCGTCGCTGTGGGCGGTCCACGGCACCGCCACGAGCCAATCGATGTACGTACGCGCGACGGTGTATTCGGCGGCCGCCGGTGGCATCTTCGCAAGCCGGTCCAATTCGCGCCGGGCTTCCTTCCGCACATCCTCGGGCATGCCCGCCGCATCGATCTTCGCGGCGAGGTCGTCCACTTCCCTGGCTTGTTCGTCGCCCTCGCCCAGCTCGCGCTGAATCGCCTTCATTTGCTCGCGCAGAAAGTACTCGCGCTGATTCCGCCCTACTTCGGACTCAACCTGCGACTGGATCTTCGACCCGACCTCGAGCACTTCAAGCTCCTTGGTCAGGACGCGATTAAGCGTCTCCATGCGGCTGCGCACGTCGACCGTCTCAAGCAAATCCTGCTTGACGTTCGTGGACACCGTGCTGAGGCTTGACGCGACAAAATCGGTCAGGCGGCCCGGGTCGGTGATGTTGGCGACCACCGACGCCAGGTCATCGGAAAGCACCGGGGACAGCTGGACAATCTGCTGGAGGTTCGCGCGGATATTCCGTACAAGCGCGTCGGTCTCGACCGAGTCGGGGTCCGAGACCACGTCCAGCACTTCATGCACCCGCGCACGCAGGAATGGCGTCGCCTGCGTCACGCGATCCATGCCGATGCGGGACATCCCCTGCACGATCAGCCTCAGGCTGCCATCGGGCAGCTTGAACATCTTGTGGATGTGCGCGAGCGTACCCATGGGAAACAACCCGTCCTGTCCCGGGTCCTCGTCGGTCGCCGTGCGCTGGGTAAACACGCCAATTTGCTTGTTGCCGGCGATGGCCGCATCGATTAACGCGATAGAACTTTCGCGCGCCACAGCAAGGGGCATGAAGGAATTGGGGAACAGGACCGTGTCGCGCAGGGGCAACACCGGCAGTTCGACCAGCACCGGCGGCTGCTCTGCGACTGCAGCGACAGTCGTGTCTTGTTCTGCCATGGGACGCCCTCCAAACGAATCAGGCCCCGCCTGACGGCGGAGCCTGCAAAGATATCGTGAACGTGCCTGCCCGGGGCCAGCCGGAAGGTCAGTTCATGTCAAGCAGCAGGCCCGACGGCCTCCGCGATGTGGACATGCGCTCACGCCGCTCTGCCAGTTCGCGAGCTTCTTCGCAGTCCTTGCAACGGACCGCGAAGGGCAGCGCGCGCAGCCGGCGCTCTGAAATTTGGTCGCCGCACTCGAAGCAGCCGCCGAACGTACCCTCGTCGAGTCGCGCCAGCGCTTCTTCGATGCGGTTCAGCGTCTCGGATTTCATCTGGATCAGCGCGAAATCGATGTCGTCCTGAATATCGGCTTCCGACGACTCGGCCGCATCCAGCACGCCCTGGCCTTCGCCAATGCCGCCCTCGGCCCGAACATCCCGCATCTTTTCCTGCACGTGGGCGAGAATCTCGCGGCGGCGCTCTTCGAGGATCCGTTTGAGTTCGACGTATCGAACCCGTGACGTATCGCTTTTGGCTTGGTTCTTTGGGGTAGTCGTTTGTGCCCTCATGATTTGCTCTCCCTATCCGCTCTGCCGTTGCAGTCCCTCTGCGTACTGCTATATATGCAAATAAAACACCAAGAATAACTCAACCCGGAACAATCGTAAAAAGTCGGCCTCCGCCTCTCGACCACACCAGAACCGGTATTGCTTACTACGCCGGAGTCAGATGCTTGGCTACACTAGGCAACCCGATGACAAGTGCTAACTTCTAGAGAACCCACGTGTTACCTCTCCACCGTGCCAGGCGGGACCATTTGGGTCGGCCTTTCACTAGCTTAGACGATGGCAGGGGTGGTTTCGGTTCTCCACTCTTTTGGACTCGCACTGTCCCCTGTCGGTACCAGTTGAATGAAGTGCTATACTTCCAGGTTTCGAGGGGTAGATCATGGCAAAGCAGTGTGAAGTGTGCGGCAAGAGGCCCGTCGTCGGTCGGCAGGCCAGCCACGCCAATAACGTGACCGCGCGCCGGTTTGAACCGAATCTCCAAAAGATTCACGCGGTGGTTGATGGCGCCACTAGACGCATGCGCGTGTGCACCCGTTGCATCCGCTCCAACAAGGTCACCAAGGCTGCCTGACGTGGGCGTCCCGCTGACGCCTGTTTCGACCCCGGACGCGCCAGGGGCGATAGGGCCCTACAGTCAGGCCATCAAGGCGGGCGGATTCCTGTTCGCCTCCGGCCAGATTCCGCTCGATCCGACGACAGGCACCGTCACCGAGGGCGGCATCACGGCCCAGGCGCACCAGGTTCTGCAGAATCTTGGAGCGGTGCTCAAGGGTGCGGGGATTTCGTATGATCGCGTGGTAAAAACCACAGTCTATTTGGCGGACATGGCCGACTTCCCAGCGGTCAACGAGGTGTACGCCACCTATTTTCCAGCCCCGGCGCCAGCCAGGGTCACGATTCAGGCTGCCGGCCTTCCGCGCAACGTCCTGGTCGAGATCGACCTCGTCGCCTACCTCGGCTAGGGCTCATTTCACACACGAGGCATAAAGGCCTGAAGGATCCCCTTCAGACTTTCCGGACTTAGCGGTTACCGCGCTCGACGGCCAGCACTCCATCAATCGACTTCAGAGCCTTGACCACCCGATCGAGATGTTTCAGATCGACAATCTCCACCGTGATCCGGATGGACGCGCGATGGTCCTCGTCGGTCGTGGCCTCCACATCTCGAATGTTCGTGTTGATCCCGGCGATCCGCGTGCTGACGTCGGCGAGGATGCCCTTGCGGTCCGCCACGTGGATCTTCAGGCGCACAACATACGAGCTCGAATCCGCGCCTTTATCCCACTCCACTTCCATCCGCCGTTCGGGATCGTACAGCAGATTCACGACATTCGGGCACATGGCCGCGTGGACGGACACGCCCTTGCCGCGGGTGATGTAGCCGAGGATTTTTTCACCGCGAATCGGATTGCAGCACCGCGCGCGGAAGACCATCAGGTCGTCGACGCCGCGCACCTTGATCGTCGCCTCGCCTGACCCCAGCACACGCTTGACGACACTGGCAATCGCGCCATCGGGCGCGCGCTCGCGCAGCGCATCCTGGCCCGCGAGGCGCGCGAGCACCGCGCGCGCGGTGGCCTTGCCGTAGCCGATCGCGGCGTACAGGTCGTCGGGTTTTTGCGCGCCGTATTCCGGCGCCACCTTGGCCAACGCCTCAGTGGTGATCAGTGCCTTGTTGATATTGAAACGGCGCACGTCTTTGTCGAACAGCCGTTTGCCCAGCTCGATACTGCGCACCTTCTCTTCGCTCTGGATGAAGTGTTTGATTTTGTTGCGCGCTCGCGTGGTGGCCACAAACGTGAGCCAGTCGCGGCTCGGCGTATGACCCGGCTGCCTGAGAATTTCGACGATATCGCCATTGGACAGACGCGTCCGCAGCGGCACCATGCGGCCGTTCACGCGCGCGCCCACGCACTGATGGCCCACATCGGTGTGCACGTCATACGCGAAGTCCACTGCCGTCGATCCCTGCGGCAACGATTTCACTTCGCCCTTGGGCGTGAAGAGGTACACCTCATCCGGGTAGAGCTCAATCCGAAGGTTCCTCAGGAACTCAGCCGGGTCGCGCACGTCCTGCTGCGTGTCGAGCAACTGGCGCAGCCAGTGGAAGTACTGCTCGTCGCGCGCGGCCCCAACGCGACCTTCCTTATACTTCCAGTGCGCCGCGATGCCTTCGTCGGCCACACGGTGCATGTCCACGGTGCGAATCTGGATTTCGAACGGGGTGCCGCGGTCGCTCACGACTGACGTGTGAAGCGACTGATATCCGTTCGGCCTGGGCATCGCGATGAAGTCTTTAAACCGCCCCGGCACGGGCGACCACGTCTGGTGCAGGATCCCCAATACTCCGTAGCAGTCTTTCACCGACTGGGTGACCACGCGCAGGGCGATGAAGTCGTAGACCTGGTCCAGGCTGACCTTTCGGCGCTCAAGTTTCTGGTGAATGGACCACAGGCGCTTGATGCGCCCGTCGATGGCGACCACGGGAATCTGGCCCTCGGCGAGCTTCTGGGCCAGTTTCTGACGCAGTTCCTCCATCAGGCCTTCGGTCGCCTTGCGGTTCGCCTCCACTTCAGTCTGAAGGGCCTGATAGGCCTGCGGGTCCAGGTGGCGGAACGCCAGTTCCTCAAGCTCGTTCTTGATCTTGCTCATCCCCAGGCGGTTGGCGATCGGGGCATAGATGTCGCGGGTTTCCTGGGCAATCCGCTGCCGGCGGTCCTCGGGCAGGTGGTGCAGGGTGCGCATGTTGTGGAGCCGGTCGGCCAGTTTCACCAGGACCACCCTGATGTCGTCCACCATCGCCAGCAGCATCTTCCGGAAGGTCTCGGCCTGGCGTTCCTCGCTGGACGCAAACTGGAGGGCCGACAATTTCGTCACCCCCTCAACGACGTGGGCCACTTCCTCGCCAAAAAGCTCCCGAATCTTCTCAATCGTGTTCGGGGTGTCCTCCACGATGTCGTGGAGCAGGCCGGCGGCGACGGCCACCACGTCTAGGCGCATGTCGGCCAGTAGGTCGGCCACTTCCAGGGGGTGCACCAGATAGGGTTCCCCAGACCGGCGCACCTGCCCCTTATGTTCATGGGCCGAAAAGACGTAGGCCCGCCTGAGCAGCTCGGTATCTGCATCCGGGGTGGCGCTCCGGATCTTGTCGATGAGATCTTCGAACCGAATCATGGTGCCGGTGTCTACCCTGATACGAAGGATACCGGAAACGGCCGAATCGCTCCTTGACGGGCCTTTTTTGGGTTCACTATACTGGCGCCACATGAAGATCTACATGCACGCTCCCTTTACGCTGATTCGGGTCATCGCCCTGGTGCTGGCAGTCAGTTTATCCACAGCCGCCTGCGGGAAATACGCGATCGGCAATCTCCGATCCCTTATGGCGTTCAAAGAAGCCAACGAGCTGTACAAACGGCAGGATTTCGCCAAGGCGATCGAGGCCTACCAGCGGTCCATCGGGCATAATCCCGAATTCGGCATCTCCTACTTCTTCCTCGGCAATTCGTACGACAACCTGTACAAGCCGGGGCGAAAGGGCGAGCCTGAGAATGACGGGTACCTGACGAAGGCCGTCGAGAACTACACGAAGGCCACCGAGGTCATCAAGGACACCGACCCCCAGGGCGCCGAAATCCGCAAGCTATCCTACGAGTACCTGATTGCCGCCTACGGCGTCGACAAACTCGGCGATTTCGAAAAAGCTGAACCCATCGCCCTCAAACTCATTTCCCTCGAGCCCAACGAACCCGGCAACTTCCACTCGCTCAGCAAGCTCTACGAAGACCAGGGCCGCTACGAGGAGGCCGAGGAAATGGCCATTAAGGGGATCGAGGTCCGCCCGAGCGAGCCCCTGGGATACATGCTCCTGGCCGGTTTCCACAATCGTCAGGGCAACTTCGACAAAACGATGGAAGCGTGGGAGAAGCGCGCCAAGATCGAGCCGAACAACCCCGAGGCACACCACACCATCGCCACGTATCTCTATGAAAAGGCGCTTAAGGACTTCCGTCTCTCCGCAGCCACCAAGAAGGCCTATGTCGACCGCGCGCTCCAGGCCGAAGACAGCGCACTGGCACTGCACGCAGATTATTTCGAGGCCCTCACGTACAAAAACATCATCCTGCGTCTGAAGGCCACGACGGAACCCGACCTCAAGAAGCGCAAGGTCCTGACCGACGAGGCCGAGGTGCTCTACAAGCGCGCGCTTGATGTGCAGAAGAACCAGACCGCCGCCGACACCAAGAAGCCAGCCAAGTAGTTCTGTTCAGCCCAAGGCGGGACACCAGTCATTTTTCTTCGGGCGCGGCCAGTAACCAACTGGCCGCGCCCGTTGTCTTTGTACGAGTGTGCCCCCAGGAGCGCTCTGTGCGCGCCTACACACGTTCCGGCAGGGGCGGGCAGGAGCACACCCGACTTCCGGCGCGCCGTGGCCCACTGACGGGCCGCACGCGCGCCCTCATAAGAGCTTTCCACCCTGTAGGACATGAAGGGCCATGAAGGGTGACGGAGGGTGGGTGCCCGGCTACGCCGGCGCCCACCCTCGGTCCCTTCTGATCCCTCGCGTCTTCAATGGAGTTCTTCATGGAGCTTCATGGCCTTTCATGGTGAAAGGTCCCGCGTAGAAACAAAAACGCGACCGGGTGACCCCGGTCGCGTTTTCGGTAGAACCTGACGTGTCGCCGTGCGGGTGTTACATGCCGCCGAGCGCAGCCCTGCGCATACCGTCGGTGACAATACCGACCTTGGTCACGCCGGCGCCCTGCGCAGCGTCGATGATTTGCACGATCTCGCCGTACCGGACCGACCCGTCGCCGATGACGAAAATCGTCTTGTCCTTGCGCGCCTCGTAGATGCCGCGTAGGTGCTCAAGCAAGCCCTGGATCGCCACTTCCTGTTTGTTGACCGTCAGCCGCCGGTCGGCCGAGTAGTCCACCACAATCTGGCTGAGGTCGATGGCGGCCGAGGCGGCTTTGTTGACCTCGAGCGGCAGGTTGATATCCACACCCTTCTGTGTCAACGGCAACGCAGCGATGAAGATAACCAGGAGCACGAGCAGGACGTCGATAAGCGGCGTCACGTTCATGTCCGACGACGCTTCAGTCTTTGAGACCTTAACGATCTTGTCGGCACCGTGGTGCATGTGCGCGTGAGACATTATTGATTCCCTCCCACGTTACCGCCCTTTTTCTCCGTAATGAGACCGACGGTCTCAATGCCGGCACCGCGCAGTGCGTCCATCATCTGCATGATGGCGCTATAGGGCGCGTCCTTGTCGCCCTTCAGGTAGACCGTCTTGTCCGCCGAGTTCTCTAGGATCCCCTGGAGCTTGGTGATGACATCGGCCTCGGCCACCGGCAACGAGTTGACGTACAACCTGCTGTCGGGGCCGATATGCACCACTGTCTGGTCTGCGGTGTCGGGCTTGTCGCCCGTGTACTCCGCCTCAGGAAGGGCGATGTCCACACCCTTCTGCAGCATCGGCGCAATGAGCATGACGATGATCAGCAGCACGAGCATGACGTCGACAAGCGGCGTCACGTTGATGTCTGCTTTGAGGCCGCCTTTGGCGCCCCCGACGTCCATTGACATAGGACCAGTCCTTTTTGGTTACGCCGTCTTCTTGATGAAGAAGTCCACGAGTTCCGACGACGAGTTATCCATCTCGACGTTGAAGTACTCGAGGCTTCCCGAGAAGTAGTTGTAGAGCCAGACGGCGGGAATGGCCACGACGAGCCCAAGGGCCGTTTCAATGAGCGCTTCCGAGATACCGGCCGAGACGGCGCCGAGGCCGGCCGAGCCGGTGCTGCCGATGCCGGCAAACGCGTTGATGACGCCGACGACCGTGCCACGCAGACCGACGCACGGCGCCGTGGCGCCGATGGTGGCCAGGGCAGGAATGCCCTTCTTGAGGTCGTTGGCGGTCAGCGCGGTGGCGCGTTGAATGGCGCGGCGCACGGTGTCGACCATGTCATCGCGGGTCAGGTTCGCACCCGAGTCCAGCTGGAACTGGTATTCCTGCAGGCCCGCGAGCACGACCTTCGCCAGGTGGCTGTACTGATACGGCTTCGACTGCGAGACGGCCAGTGCGTCCTTGAGCCGATTGTCCTTGAGGTGTTTGGCCACCTGCGGTGCGTAGAGCTTGGACTGCTTCTTCGCCTGCGAAAAGGTGTAGTACCGCTCGATCGCCACACCAAACGACCACATCGACATAACGACCAGAATGAACGCGACGGCCTTCGCGATGAAGCCCATCTGTTCCCACATGTGCACTAGATCCATCTCACCCATTACAGCCTCCGAAACACTTGACCAGCGAAAAAGGGACGCTCACGTTGTAGAAAAACTAGCCGACCTTACCCGGGACTACCGCAGCGTGAAGTTTACCGTGACCGTCATGATGACCGGCACCGCCACGCCATTGAGCGTTGTCGGCGAGAACTTCCACTGTCTCACGGCCTCAAGCGCGGCCTGATCGAGCAACGCCACCGGACGAATGACGCGTGCATCAGTCACGGTGCCGTCAACGCCAATCGTGGCTTCGATGATAACCACACCAGACACTCGCGCGGACTGGGCAATTGGCGGATAGATCGGCAGCACGTCCTTGATTTTGGTCGGAGGCTTGATGTTGCCGCCCACGCGCACGGGCGCCTGAGGCGGAGGAGGGGGCGCGGGAATACCGCCCACCACGCCTCCCATGGTGCCGCCGGGAATACCGCCAGCGACGCCACCCACCACCCCAAACGAGCCCGTAGACGGGCGAGGCGGCGGCTCAGGCTTCACTTCAGGCGGGGCTTCCAAGGGCGCAGCCGCGGGATTCACATCGACAGGGGTCGGTGGTGCCGGTGCAGAAGGCGGTGGGGGCGGCGGAGGCGGCGGGGGGGGCGGCGGGGGCACCGCGACAAACGCCATCACCGACTGCGGCGTGGGCAAAAGGTCAGACGCCAGAAGCGGCACAATCACCAGGCCGCCCAGCAAGATCGTGTGAACCAGGATCGAGAGTGGCACGGTGTACCACTGCTTCGTTCCTAATTGCACTGACGGATGGGTCACGTCGCTGAACATTTCACGCGGCACGTTCTGATCCTCCTGCCCTGAGCATCCTCGGGACCGAAATTATAGTCAGGGCTCAAAAACAGTGTCAACAAAACAGACACCTGCAGTGTTTGACACCGTTTTCAGAAAAACGGCCCAGTTCGCCCCCGAGCCGACATCATCTCTCGGACTCGCCCCCGGTGTCGAGTACCGAATGCGCATGGGCCCTGATCTGCGCCGGTAACCCCATCCCGCCGGTGAGAAACACCCGCACGCCCTGCTCCACAGTCATGTCAGGAAATGACACCTGAGCCGGCCGGCAGACAATGACATCGCCGAGATACAAATGGTTGGTGGGCACATACACCGCATACACGACCTCGGGCCCCTGGCCGCGGTCCACCGTAAACTCTTTCGTCAGAAATCCCAGCGCAAACCCGCGCGCCTCCTGATCTATCAAGACCACGCGCTTGAAGCCCGCCTCGTTGTCGGGCGAAAACGCCACGATCAACTGCTTCACCGGCGCGTACACGGTGCGAAACACCGGGATCTGCATCAGAAACGCCTCGCCCCGGCCCAGCACGCGCCGCCCGATCACATTCGTGGCCAACGCACCAATCCCCAACACCACAATCGCGGTCGTCACCAGCCCCAGGCCGGGCGGATGGGGCTGGGGCCCGAGCCACCGCTCGTACATCCCCTGTGTCAGGCCATCCACCACGCGGAACATCCAGGCGATAGCGGCCACCGACACCACGAGCGGAACCGTGACAAAGAACCCAGTGATGAACGACCGCCGCAGCCACTGCATCGGAAGACCCTTCGGCTCAGAGCCAGATGAGAATCGCCGCCGCCACCCCGATGCGGTACCAAGCGAAGACGTCAAGACGGTGACTGACCAGGAACTTCAGCAGGTAGCTCACCGACAGGTAGCCGACCACTCCGGAGGCGACGAACCCGACGCCGAACAGCGCCCAATCGTGCCCGGTCAACACCACGTCCCGCAATTTCAGGCCTTCATAAGCTGCGGCCGCGCCAATCGCGGGCACGCTTAGGAGGAACGTGAATCGTGCCGAGGCCAGCCGGCCGAGTCCCAGCAGCATGCCGGCCGTAATCGTGGCCCCTGACCGTGACACCCCCGGCAACAACGCCATCACCTGTGCGATGCCGATGACCGCAGCTCCAACCAGGGTCAGGCTGGCTTCCGTGCCCGTGCGAGCTGAGAGCCGCTCCACGAGAAACAGCAAGCCGGCGCCGGCCATCAAGGCGATGGCCGTCAACCTCGGCTGGTCGCGCGCCATTTCCACATAATCACTCATCGTCAATCCGACGATGATGATGGGGAGCATCGCGGCCGCAAGCAGCCAGAGGCGGCGCGCGACGGCATCCGGGTGCCGGGTGAAGGCCGTGGGTATTGACCGGAGCATGGCGGCAATCTCACTGGTAAAAAACGCGATGACGGCCACAAGGGTGCCAAGGTGGCACGCCACGTCGAATGCCAGATTGAGTTCGCCGGCGTCCCATCCGAACACGGCGCGCGCCAGGATGAGGTGAGCGGAACTTGAGATGGGCAGGAACTCGGTGAGTCCCTGCACCACGCCGAGCACCGCCCCCTCGAAGAGCGTCATCGTCGCCAGGACCTACGCCTTAGCGCGCGCCCGGTTCGCGCCGGTCGTCGCCGGCGCGGCGGTCTTCTTGGTCAGCAGGATGGCAATCGCGGCCGCGATGAAGATCGTCGAGTAGGTGCCGCTGATGATGCCCACCAGCAGGGTGAAGGCAAACCCTTCGAGGACCTCCCCGCCGTACAGGTAGAGTCCGAGGACGGCTAGGAACGTCGTGCCTGCGGTGATGATCGTGCGCGACAAGGTCTGATTGACGCTCGTGTTGACCTGTGTCTCCAGACCGTCCTTGCGCATCGTCCGGGCATTTTCGCGAACGCGATCGAACACGACGATGGTGTCGTTGACCGAGTAACCCGTCATGGTCAGCAGCGCGGCCACGATGTTGAGCGAGAGTTCGTAGCCGAACCAGTTCAGGAACACCAGGGTGACAAGTACGTCGTGGAGGGTCGCCACAATGGCACCGGCCGCAAACGTGAAGCGGAAGCGGAAGCCGATATAGAGCATGATGCCGGCGAGGGCCGTCAGCGTGGCGTAGATGCCCTTGCGCTGCAGGTCCTGCCCGACGACCGGTCCCACGATCTCGGTCTTCTCTCTGGTGAAGGCGCCAATGTTGGCCTTCCGAACGAGCAGGTCCACTTGCTCGGCCGCGTCGTCGAGGGTCGTGCCTTCCTCAACAGTGATGGACTGTGGCAAGCGTACGAGGATCTGGTTCTCGGACTCCTTGCCAAACCGCTGCACGGTCTTCTCGCCAACTACACTCGTCAGCGCGCTGCGCACGGCATCCTCGCTGACCGGTTGGTCGAATCGCAGGACCATCGAGGTCCCGCCGGAGAAATCGACGCTTAACTTCGGCCCTCCCTGATTCGCCATCTGGGCAAACCCGACGACGATGATCGCCGCCGAAAGCGCAATGGCGTGCCAGCGCCACTTGATGAAATTGATGTTGGTCGATCCAAGAATCTGCATGGGACTCCGTAAGGCCGAATCAGATGCTCAGGCGGGCCGTACCAGGCCGCCGCGAGAGCGAAAATTCAAACAACGTGCGTGAAACGAACACAGCCGTGAACACGTTGGAGATCAAACCGAAGAACAACGTGGTGGCGAAGCCGCGGATGGGGCCGGTGCCGAACTGGAACAGAAACCCGGCGGCAATCAGGGACGCGACGTGTGTATCAAGGATGGTGATAAACACCCGATCAAACCCTGCCGCCACAGCCTGACGGGCGCCTTTACCATTCGCAATTTCTTCACGGATGCGCTCGAAGATCAGGACGTTCGAGTCCACGCCCATGCCGATGGTCAGGATGAATCCGGCAATGCCCGGCAGGGTCATCACCGCGCCCAGGTACGCCATGAAGCCCATGAGGATCATCAAATTGAGCACGATCGACAGCACCGCGTTAATGCCCGCGAGTTTGTAGTACACCAACATGAACAGGGTCACAAGGACCAAACCGGCCACCGAGGCCTGCACACCGGCCCGAACGGACGCGTCGCCAAGCGTGGGACCGACGGACTCTTCCTGCTGGTAGGTCAGCGAGGCGGGCAAGGCGCCGGACCGAAGGACCAACGACAGGTCCGCCACTTCCTGCTGGGTGAAGGTACCGGTGATCTGGGCATCAGCCTGAGTGATGGGACCTTCAATCACAGGCGCCGATACAACCCGGTTGTCCAGAATGATGGCCAGGTACCGCCCGACGTTCGCCGACGTCACGCGGCTGAACTTCGTCACGCCCTCGCTCTTGAGCGAGAACCCGACGGCCGGCTGCCCGATCATGTCAATGGTGGACTTCGCATTGCGCAGGTCGTTGCCTGTGATGACGGGGACCCGGCCCACGAGGTAGAACGAGGCCCCGGCTTGCCCGGCGACGGCCGTCCCCTGGACAACCTCCTGGCCCTCGGGGGCCTTTCCGGCGAATGGTGCCAGCAGGGTCGCTTCGTCGGGCGCGGGACCTGATTCCACCAGCTTCAGTTCAAGCACGGCCGTGCTGCTGATGAGTTCCTTCGCGCGCGGCACGTCAGTGACGCCCGGCAGTTGCACCACGATCTGGTTGCCGGCGTTGCCGTATTCAGCGACGATGGGCTCGGAAACACCGTATTCATTGACCCGACGCTCGATCGTCTGCATCGCCTGCGTGACCGCCTCGCGGCGACGATCCACATCGATATTCGGCTTCATGCGGTAGGTGTAGGCCCCACCGACGCCCGTCTCCCGATCGAAACTCAACCCAACCTGATCCTGTGCCAGCTGGCGAAACTGCTGGTCACGATCCGGGGGCACGCCGTCCACCTGAAAAGTGGTATCGCTTGTGGGCCGAATGCTCCCGACAATCACGCCGGCGTCCTTGAGCGCCACGCTCAGCTGCTCGGAACTCGTTTCTGTCTCAAGCTCGAGCGCGTCCTGCGTGTTGACGCGGAGCACCAGATGGACGCCACCCTGCAGGTCAAGACCCAGTTTGATCTTGTCTTCGGGTGGATAAAACGACACAGCGGCCAAGACAGCCACGGCCACGACCGCGATCGCTTTCCAACGAAGGTTCTTATACATGTTCTAAAGTCCGCCAGAGTCCTTGACCACCGGATCCTGCCCCTGATACCCGCCCACCGACGCCTTGGCCACTTCAATCTTGACCTTGTCGGCGATCTGGATCTGCACGGAGGAGTCCGAGAGATTGGTCACCTGCCCATAAATCCCGCTGGTCGTGATGACCTTGTCCCCCACCTGAAGCGCGTTCTGGAACTCCTGGATCTTCTTCTGCCTGCGCCTCATTGGCAACAGGACCAGTATGTAAAACACGCCCAGCATCAGGACAAATGGGAACAGCTGCACCCAGATGCTGGGCTGGCCTGCCTGAGGCTGGGAAGCCAGGGCTACGACAATCGGGAGAGAGAACAAATCAGTCATTTACGTCACTTGTCGGCGGGAAAACGTCCGATGGAACTCTTGTCTGAACTGCTCGAAGGTTCCGAACTCAATAGCCTTCCTAATCGCCCTCATGGTGTCAAGGTAAAAGTGGAGATTGTGGACCGTGTTGAGAGTGGCCGCCGTCATCTCGCCTACCGTATATAAGTGACGCAGATACGCCCGGGAGTGGCGGCGGCAGGTAGGGCATTCGCACTCGGGATCGGGCGGACTCAGGTCCTCGGCGTACCGGGCATTCTTGATTGAAATGAGGCCATGGCGGGTCAGGAGTTGGCCGTTGCGGGCGTTGCGCGTCGGCAGCACGCAGTCAAACATGTCGATTCCACGCGCCACACACTCAACCAGGTCATCGGGCATGCCGGTGCCCATGAGGTACCGCGGACGGTCCTCGGGCAACTGCGCGGCGGTGTGCCCGACCACCTCGTACATCAGATCGACCGGTTCGCCAACCGAAAGTCCGCCGATCGCATAGGCCTCGAAGTCCATCGCGACGGTGCCGGCGACACTGCGGTCGCGCAGGTCCAGGTGTGTGCCCCCCTGGATGATGCCGAACTGCGCCTGCCCTGGCGTGGCGCGCCACACGTTGGGCGCCTCGCCTGCCTGCACCGCAAGAAAACGATCGCGCCCCCGGCGGGCCCACCGCAAAGTGCGCTCCATCGCCGCCTCCACCACGCCCCGATCGGCGGGCCACGGCGCGCATTCATCAAAGATCATCGCGACGTCCGACCCGAGCCTCGCCTGGATGTCGACGACCGATTCTGGTGTGAGCAAGTGCGCGCTGCCGTCAAGATGTGAACGAAACGCCGCGCCTTCTTCCCTGATCGTCCGCTGGCCCGTGAGGCTGAAGACCTGATAGCCGCCAGAGTCGGTCAGAATGGGCCGCTCCCATCCCATGAACGCGTGCAAACCTCCGGCGCGGCCGATCAGCTCGTCGCCGGGACGCAGATGCAGGTGGTAGGTGTTGGCGAGAATGATGTCGGGATCAAGCGCCGTGACCTGATCGTGCGTGAGGCCCTTGACCGCCGCGCGTGTGCCCACCGGCATGAACACCGGCGTCTCGATCTCGCCATGGGCAAGTCGCAGGCGGCCGCGCCTGGCGCGGCCATCGGTGGCAATCACGTGGAACCCGACATCGGCTGGCACACCGATAGCCTATAATGACGCTCCAGTGAAACGTCTTCGAATCGGCGTCTTGCACGGTGGACGATCGGGCGAACATGAGGTCTCGATCGCGTCCGCTGCCGCCGTGTTCGCGAACCTGGATCGCACGCGGTATGAACCCGTCGCCATTCGGATCGAGAAAGACGGCCGCTGGGTGCTTGCCGACCGGCCGCCCACGGCGGCGTCGGCTGCGGACGTCATCAGCCAGATGCGCGAGGCCGACGGGCCTGCCGGTGGACGCGAAGTCCTGATGCCGGCATGTCCAGGCGACGACACGTTGCTGCTCGTGAATCCGGACCGATCCGCCATAACCGGCCTCGGCCTGGACGTCATCTTCCCGGTGTTGCACGGCCCCTACGGCGAAGACGGCACCGTACAGGGCCTGCTCGATCTCGCCAATGTCGCATACGTGGGCTGCGGCGTCCTCGCGTCCGCCGCCGGCATGGACAAGGACGTGGCGAAGACCTTGTTCCAGGCGCGCGGCCTGCGTGTGGCGCCGTGGGTGGTGGTGCGTGCGGCCCAGTGGCTCGCCGACCGCGACGTCGTGGCGCGCCGCATCAACGACACCCTCACCTACCCCGTCTTCGTCAAACCCGCGAACCTTGGCTCAAGCCTGGGGATCTCGAAAGTGCACACGCCGGACGGCTTGGGCGCAGCGATCGATCTCGCGGCAGGGTTTGATCCCAAAGTGGTGGTGGAAACCGGCGTCACCGGTGCGCGCGAGATCGAATGCGGTGTGCTCGGCAACGATGCACCCGAGGCATCGGTGCCTGGTGAGATCGTGCCCTCGGGTGAGTTCTACGATTTCGACGCGAAGTACTTGAGCGGCGCCTCACGTGAAGTGATCCCGGCCGCACTGCCGCGCGAGATCGCCGACGAGGTGCGCCGCCAGTCGCTCGTGGCCTTTGACGCCATTGACGGCACGGGACTGGCGCGCGTGGACTTCCTGCTCGCCGCATCGGGCGAGTTGTGCCTCAACGAGATCAACACGATGCCGGGCTTCACCACCATCAGCATGTACGCCAAGCTCTGGGCCGCAAGCGGCGTGACCTATCCCGCACTCATCGATCGCCTCGTTGCGCTTGCGCTCGAGCGCCACCTCAGTCAGCAGCAGCGCCGCATCAGCGCGTTCTGACCCTCGCGGCGCGTATCCGCGCTGCACTGCGAAGCCGCATACCCTGTCAAGTTTTGACAATAAATCTCATTTTGTGCTTGACAGAGTTTTCATCTCATCCATAATCTACATCTTGCGTGACGACGGCCCGCTCAGCCCATCTATTGTGTACGGAGGGGCCAAAGTGGGAGACTTGAGAGACGAGATGCCAGGTGCGTGACGTTACCCGCGCCTGCCAAGGAGCGAGGGGCACCCCACAGCGGGTCATGCGAGTCGAAAGACCGCGACGGCTGCGGTGAGGACGAGCCCACGCGATCCCTAGAGAAGGGGGGGAAAACCACATGGCCAAGAAAGCAGCCAAGAAGGCAGCGAAGAAGGGCGGCAAGAAGCGCTAGTCGCTTTTTGCACCTCAAGAGAAAAGGGGGCGACTGTCGCCCCCTTTTTTTTTATCTGAGCACTTTTCCGTCCCAGATGCGCACCCGGTCGATCACGTCGTGCAGCGAAAGCTGATCCACCACATCCATCCCCTTCACCACCTGGCCAAACACGGTGTAGCGGCCGTCCAGATGTGGCTGCGGTGAAAGCGTGATGAAAAACTGACTGCCGCCGGTGTCACGCCCCGACAGCGCCATGCCCACCGTGCCCCGCAGGAACGGCAGCGCGCTCAACTCGTCAGGAATCGAAAAGCCCGGCCCGCCTGCGCCATCTCCCCGCGGGTCACCGGTCTGCGCCACGAAGTTCGGCACCAGGCGGTGAATCTGCAAGCCGTTGAAAAATCCCGCCTGCGCCAACGCGACAAAGTTGAGGGTCGTCAGCGGGGCTTCGACGACGTTGAGGGCGATCTCGATGGTGCCGAGTCGTGTGTCGATCAACGCGAGCGGTGTGACCGTCGGATGCAGCAGCGCGGCTGACTCGAAAAACTCCGGCGCGTGGCGCAGCGGCGCGGGCCGCGTGGCCGCGGCCGTCGCGTCCCCCAGCCCCTGCAGCAGCTCGGCCGCACGGAGGCGCACCGGCCAATCGCGATCCGCCAACGCCCGGTTGAGCACCGCCACCGCCTGCTCACCGCCGATCGCGCCAAGCGCGCCCAGCGCAGCCAGGCGCGCATCCGCGACCGCATCGCTGAGGCTCCGGTCATACGCTTTCGCGAGTGCGGCGGCCGCTGCCGCGGTCTTCCGTTCGCCGATCAGGCTCGCCGCGGTGGTTCGCACCACGTAGTCGGGCCCCTCAAGGGCGACGACCAGCCGCGCATCCAGATCCGGTGCGCCCGCGCGCGTCAGCGCCGTCAGCGCCGGTCCCCGCGCCCGCTGATCCTGGTCTTCGGTCAATTCAATGAGACCCGACCGCACGCGGTCCGGGTCAAGCGCGCCGAGCGCTGTTGCCAGTGCCGCCCTCACCCTCCAGTCGCGATCGGCGCCGAGGCTTGATCCCACCAGCAGGAAACGGTCGGGGTCGATGCGAGCGGCGCCGATGATCGCCGCGGCGCGCACCTGGTGGCGCGCATCGGCCAGCCTGTCGATCATCGCGTCGAAACCACTCGGGTCTTCAGTAGCGGCAAGCGCCGTCATCACTTCCAATGTCAACGTCGTCGGAAGTTTCGGCGTGGCGAGCAACCGCAGCAACGACGCGGCCGCCGGGGCCGACCCGCGCCGGCCAAGCGCACGAATCGCCGCCGTTCGCACGCGCACGTCCACCGCAGAATCAAGCGCCAGTTTCTGTGCCAGTGCCAGTCCGTCCGGCGTCGTCCCCACGCCCCGCAGGGCAAAGAGAGGCGTATAGACGCCGGCACTGTGGGCCAGCACTTCGAGCGCCGGCGCGGCGCGCGAGTCGCCCACCCGCTGCAACGCATAGGCCACCGGCCACCAGGCCGTCGCCGGGCGCCCGTCGGCCGTCAACACCACGCGCGCCAGCGCGTCGAACTCTCGCAAACGCGCCAGCGCAAAAATCGCCAGACGGCACGCTTCCAGTTCGGCCGTTTTAGTGTACGCCTCATCATCGGATGCGAGTGCAGCCATCTGCGAGATACATGGGACGAACGCCTCGGCAATGGCCGCCGCGGCGGGTGCGCGGAACGCGTTCGCCGCCGGGTCAATCAGTTGCGCGCCGATGAGACCTAGACCCTCGGCGGCGCGACCACGCACCATCGGGTCGGCGTCAGACAAGACCCGTCGCAACGGCGCCGACGCCTCGGCGCGACCGATGAGTCCCAGCGCAAATGCCGCATGCCCGCGCACCGCAGGGTCGGCATCCAACAACGCGGCCACGAGCGCCGGTCCACCCTCGGCGATTCCGACGCGGCCAATCGCCAGTGCCGCGCGACTGCGCACCACGGAGTCGAGGTCAAACAGCAGCGACACGAGATCCGCCTGCCGCGCCGCCCGCGGCACGGCCGGCGTCACTACCGCTTCGGCAGTCACACCCGGATCACGAAGTACACGCTGCGCTTCAAGCCGCAGCAGCCACCCGACCCGTTGATCGAGAGGCACCGGCGGCACGACTCGTTCGGGCGGGGCCACGACAGGCGCGGTAGCGCACGACGCGGCGAACAACGACAACAGCAGTGCGACGATCCTCACCACCCTATCGTAGCCGGTCACGGAGAACGCGGCTGGTATACTCCCGCACACTGTGGAGTTTCGCTACCTCGCGATCGAAGGACCAGTGGGGCTGGGGAAAACGAGCCTCGCCGACCGGCTGGGCGCGAGGCTCGACGCCACCGTCGTGCTCGACGATGCCGAGAACCCGTTCCTCGCAGACTTCTATGCCGGCCGGGCCGGAGCCGCATTCCAGACCCAGCTCTTCTATTCGCTGGCACGCCACCGTCAGCAAATGGACTTGCGGCAGGGCGATCTCTTCAGTCAGGTGACGGTCTCCGACTATATTTTCGACCGGGATCGCATCTACGCCCACCTGAACCTCGACGATAACGAACTCTTTATCTACCAGCGCCTCTACGAACTGCTGGCGAGGGACCTGCCGCAGCCCGACCTCGTCGTGTTTCTGCAGAGCCCGACCGACGTCCTGCGCCGGCGCGTGCGCGGGCGTGCGCGCCATGCTGAAGACGACCCGGCGCCCCCTTCCGAGCGCTACCTGTCGGAACTGAACGAGGCCTACAACCACTTCTTTTTCCACTACACGGCTACTCCCCTGCTCGTGGTGGAAACATCGCAGTTTGACCTCTCGTGGGGTGATGACGCGATTGACAACCTGTTGCGCCAGATCAAGTCGATGACCGGTGGCATGCAATACTATGTGCCCCGCGGCTGACGCCCGGCGGGTGATGCTAGAGTGCTCCCATGGCGTGGTTCAAGAAAACCCGGAAATCCATCGAGCCGAAGGGCGACAAGTCCAGCCGCGTGCCCGAAGGGCTCTGGGTCAAGTGTCCGTCCTGCAGTCAGGTGATCTACAACAAGGAACTGCTCGCCAACCAGCAGGTTTGCCCCAAGTGCGCGCACCATTTCCGCATGAACGCCGCCGACCGGCTCTCGCTGCTGTTTGACGATGCGCGGTGGACGGAGTACGACTCGGGCTTGAAATCGACCGACCCGCTGAAGTTCACCGATACCAAGCCCTACCGCGATCGCCTGGCGGCCAGCATCCACGCCACCGGACGCAAGGACGCGGTGGTGACGGCCAGCGGCACTATTGACGGCCTACCCACGATGGTGGCCGCCATGGAATACAGCTTCATTGGCGGCAGCATGGGCGTGGTGGTCGGCGAAAAGATCACGCGCGCCATCGAACGTGCCCTCACGCGCCGTATTCCCGTCATCGTCGTCTGCTGTTCGGGCGGCGCGCGCATGATGGAAGGCACGCTGTCGTTAATGCAGATGGCGAAGATCAGCGCGGCTCTGGGCCGGCTCGATCGGGCTGGCCTGCCCTTCATCTCGGTGATGACCGACCCGACCACCGGAGGCGTGACGGCCAGTTTCGCCATGCTCGGGGACCTCAACATCGCAGAGCCGAAGGCGCTGATCGGTGTTGCCGGGCC
>SYFT01000002.1 GCA_005799825.1 Acidobacteriota bacterium
GAGGTTCGAATCCTCTCGCCCCGACCAATTTCTCACCAACGGGCTTGGCTTTACCGGCTTGCGCGAAGGCAGTAATGGCCATAACATTATGGTCATGGCGAAGATCCCTTCCTCCGTCCGTTCGTCTGTCGGTTGTGCCGATTTCAAAGCTCGTTGCCTTGAACTCATCGACCACGTCAAGGAATCGCGTGCCGAGTACATCGTCACGCGGCATGGCAAGCCTGTCGCCAGGCTGGTGCCTGTGGAGACCGAGCAACAGGGATCTCCCCTCGGCAGCATGAAAGGCACGGTGCTGAAGTACGAGCGGCCCTTCGCTTCGGTGCCGGCCACGTGGAGCATCGAGATTCCCAGCGACGGGGAGTGACGCGTGTTGCTGGATACGCACGTCTGGATCTGGCTGGTGAATGACGAGCCGCGGAAGTTTGGACCGCGCACACGGCGGCAACTCGGGAAGGCCACTGGTGTTCGAGCGGCGTCAGTCTCAACCGCGTCGGCCTTTGAGATTGCGGCGTTGCACACGGCGGGTCGTCTGCACTTGTCCCAGCCCACGGACCGATGGATTCGGAACTCGATCGAGCGCGCCGGCTTCAAGGTGATCGACATCGAGCGAGACATCGCCATCGACGCCGGCATGATTCCGGCTGCGGCCCTGCCTGACCCGTTCGATCGGTGTCTGGTGGCGACGGCCCGCGAGTACGGAGTGCCGCTGGTGACGTGCGACCGACGTATTCTGGACTACGCGAAGCAGTCGGGCCTGGTGCGAGTCATCGACGCGTCTGTCTGAAGCGGTCTAACGCCGCACTGGGCCGAGCGGGATACAATCTGCACGTTATGATCTATACAAGGCGTGAATTCACGAAGCTGGCTCTGACGGCGGCACCGGCGGTGGGCCTCATTGGCCAACCCGTTTCGGGTGCATGGCTTGGGCAGAGCCGGCCGAACTCGCTCATCAACGGCGTGCAGATCGGGGCCATTACGTACAGCTTCCGGAGCCTGCCCGACCAGAGCGCAGAGGCCACGCTGCGGTACGTCGTGGACTCAGGCGTCAGCGCGATCGAGTTGATGGATGGCCCTGCCGAAGCGTTCGCGGGGCGTCCAACCTCGGGGCGAGGGGGCGGTCGCGGCGGACGAGGCGCCCAGTTGACGCCCGAGCAGGTGGCCGAACAACGCGCAGCGCAGGTGGCAGCGCAGGCTGCGCTCAAGGCGTGGCGCACGTCGGTCTCGATGGATAAATACAAGGCGCTGCGCAAGATGTACAACGACGCGGGCGTCTCGATCTACGCGGTGAAGATCCTGAGCCCCAACATGTCAGACGAGGAGTATGAGTACGTGTTCGACGTCGCCGAAGCGCTCGGTTGCACGCACACGACACTGGAACTGCCGAATGATGAAGCGCAACTCAAGCACATCGGCGACTTCGCGATGAGACGCAAGATCTACGCGGCGTTTCACACGCACCTCCAGGGCTCGATGACGGCTTTTGATCGCGCGTTTGCCCTCTCACCCGGAAACATGGCCAATGTGGATCTGGGTCACTACGTCGCGGCCGGCAACATCGGCGGAACGGCGGTCGAATTCCTAGAGAAACATCACGCCCGGATTTCGAGTGTGCACATCAAGGACCGGAAGTCCAAGGCCAACGGTGGCGAGAACGTGCCATGGGGTACGGGAGATACGCCGATCAAGGACATCCTGCAGGCGATGAAAGCGCGCGCATGGAAGTTCCCGGCCACGGTCGAAGTCGAGTACCGGATTCCTGAGGGGTCAGAGCCAGTCACCGAGACCAAGAAGTGCGTCCAGTACTGCGCTGACGCGCTGAAATAGAGGCGCTCCGCGGTCATCCCAGAGTCCTGCGAGCACTCGCAGGCAGCGCCTGCCAAAGGCGGGTGGACTCGGTTTGTTCGTGCCTCAGGAGCGTGCGGCCGGAAGGGGGTGAGCTCGTACAAGCGCTTCGAGCGCCCCCCGGCATGGCTAGAGGCGCTGAGTGGCGTGTCCGCAGCAGGATGCGGCGCTCAAGCTGCCCCAGGGCCGCAGAGACTGCGGCGAGGGAGACCGGTTTACCGAGGAAGCCCTCGAGATCGTCACGAATCGCGACGCCGTAGGCGTCGCGGTCGAGCCGAACGATCGCGAGGAGCACCGCGATTTCCACGTTGGTGAGTGAGGGCCTCCCGGGCTCCGAAATCAGAGATCTTCCAGCTGCTGGAAGATATCTCCAAGGCGCACCAGGATGGAGCCCAACCTATGGCCCCTCCTTGATCAGCGTTCGGCTTTGTGCGCCGATCGCGCCGCCGTCGTGCACCACTTCTATCCGAAGGATGTACTGGCCACGCTCCAAGCCGACAAGCGGCGAGGCCAGTGCCGGCAACGACGACGAGGCATCCGGTGGCCCTCACCTGCGGCGAATCACCTCAAACACACCGCGATCGAGGAGCCGCCCATCAGGCGCAGTCGCCGAGCCGCTCCACGGCAGATCCACGTCAACCACCCCACCCGCGCCCCCAGGTGTCGGAGGCGCAGGCGCGTCCACCACCGGCAAGCCATCCTTGCAGGTTTCCGTTGCGGACGTGAGGCCCACCGCAGCAGTGAAGGCGCACACATAGCGTCGATTGCGATCGATGGCCAGCCGCGTCTCCGTGATGCCGTGGCCTTGACGAGGATAACGGACGTACGTGACGTCTTTACCAAGATCCTTCAGCGCCTTGTAGAACTCATCGGCCTGTGTCGGAGGCACACGCGCGTCATCAGCGCCGTGCATGATAAGCATCTTCGACTTCACGTTCTTCACGTGCCTGATGGGCGACAGCTTGTCGTAGACCCCCTGATTGTCCCAGGGCGTTCCGAAGAACCACCCGAGATATGCCGGAATATCCGTCGTCGAATACATCGAATAGAGATTGGTCAGCCCAGCGCCTGGAGAGATCAGCTTGAAGCGGTCTGTCTGTGTGGACATCCAGAACGTCATGTAGCCACCGTAGCTCCAGCCGTACGCCACCATGCGATTCGGATCGGCCCAACCTTGCGCGATGACGTAGTCCACGCCTTTCATGATGTCGTCGTAGTCGCCAATACCCCAGTTGTTCTGGTTGGCGTTCACGTGTTTCTGACCGTATCCGGTGCTGCCGCGAAAATTCGCCTGGAGCACCATGAAGCCATTCGCCGCCAACACCTGGTTGAACGAACTGAAGCCTTCTGTCGAGGCGCCGCTCGGCCCACCGTGCGGATTGACGATGAGCGGATACCGTGTGCCGGCCTGATATCCCACGGGTTGAGTGAGCACGCCTTCGATCGCGCCACCGTCGGAGTTGATCCATTTGATGGTCTCGACTTGCCCGAGTTGAACCTGCTCACTCGCAATCCACGAATTGGCATTCGTCAGCCGCACAGGCGCGCCATACCCAGCACCCTGACGTCGCACGGCCCACAAATCACCAGACGCCGTACCGGCGCTGTGTGAGAAGACCCAGGTGTTGTTGTCGTGCGAGAGCTCGAAGGCGCCGCTCACGCCCGCCATCGGCGCGCGCGTTGTGGAAAGCTCTCCGGTGGCCACATCTACGCCAAAGAGCTCCGACCGCGTGCCCTTTTCTGTGGACCAAAAGACCAGCTTCCCATCGCGCGACCAGATGGGCGCGCCAAGGTCGAGATCGAAGTCCTTCAGCAGCACTTTCGGCGCGCCACCGGCCACGGGGAACAAGTGCAGCTTGTCGTACCACTGCGTATTCCCCGACTGCGGCTTCGAGGCTACCGCCAGAGTGCTGCCGTCGGGCGACCAGCGCGGACTTGTGTCGGGCCCGGCGTTCTCGAAGAACTTGCGCGGCGTGCCGCCCAACTCGGCCATCCACACATCCGACCACGCCGCATCGTCCACCTTGGTGTTGGGGCGAGTGACGTACGCCACCTTTTTTGAATCAGGCGACCACTGCGGATCACTGACAACAAACTGTCCTTCGGTCAGCCGCTTCTCTGTTCCGCTTGCGATATCAAACGTCCACAGGTGCGACCACCTGAACGTCTCATCCACCACGACCGCATCGTCTCGATCGCGGCGCCGACGACGGTCTTCGGCAGAGAGGGAATCCTGGGCGGTGAGGAGCAACAGCTTGCCGTCGGGTGAAATGGAGAACGAGGCGACGCCGCCGGGATGTTTGGTGGCCGCCCACGCTTCCCCGCCATCGATGTGCATGAAGAACACCTGGCTGCCGCCGCCGTCGCTGTCGGCAGTGGCCGGCGCTGCGCCGCGTGATGAGAGGAACGCGATCTTGTCTCCGGCCGGAAACCACTCGGGCGCCGTGGTGTTCGCGTCGCCGAACGTCAATTGCCGCGCGCCGGTACCGTCGATCTTCACGCGCCACAGATGCGTCTTCGTCCGCCACTGGGCATCATCCCAGTCGCGCACGGTGCGGGTGTAGAGCACCCATTGGTCGTCGGGTGAAATGGTTGCGCCGCCCACACTGACGAAGTTCTGTGTGTCGCGCACGGTCATCAGGCGCTGGCGCGCGGCCGAGGTCTGAGCTTGCGCGAACACGTGTGCCGACGGCGCCAGGCTCGACCAGGCGAGGCCTGCGGCCACCACGACACCGAGCGACAGGGCGGACGTACGAACTGCGGTCATTACATTCCTCCTAAGCGGCGAATCAGATGGGAAGATGATACACGCCGGAGCCACCTTCCAGCCGGACCTCTTCCTGAGCGTAGCCCGGCTGGGGCTCAAGGCCGAGGCTGCGCCTCAGCGCACAGGCGCCGCCAGGAACGCGGCATCGGTCGGCGTCGAGAGGCCCACATGCTCCAGCATGATCGTGCCTGCCTCGGTGCGGTCGAACAGGAGCCGAACAGTCGCGATCTGGCGCGGATCGAACTCCGGGGACGTTCTGGCGAATTCCGCGATCGGCATCACGAACGTCTGTGGAATCAGCTCGAAGATTGTGCTGAAGCGCTGCGCGTCTCGGCCGGCTCGCCGATAGATCCGCGAGTCCAGCGGCTTGCGGGCCACGCCAAACTGACTGAGCGGCAACCGGGCGACGCGCCCAGCCGTGTCCACGAGTTCCACCGTAAGGTCGACCGGCGACTGATCCGGCTCCGGCGTCGGCCGCTTCGGTTCACGGGGTCTGGGGGGCGGCTTCACCACAGGTTTCTTCACCGCGGGCTTCTCGCCGGCCTTCTCGGCGTTCTTCTCCTCGGGCTCTTCCTTCTTGTTCGGGTCTTTCGGCAACGCGCGCGGGCCTGGCTTGGTGTTGGTGGCCGCCAGTGAGAGGTAGAGCGCGCTCCTATCGCTCACGTTCCACGAACTGCGTACGCTATCGGGTACAGACACCGTGAATGACGCGGGCGGAGCGGGCGCGCCCTTCGCGTCTGACCACGGCGGTACCGGATTCTTCAGTCTTCGCGCCTCAACAGACCGCTTCGCGTACTCGATGGCATGGGCATCCTTCGCCTTGTCGTCCGCAGGGAAGTAGTTGTTCCACCCGAGTGTGACGGCGTTGTGGTTCTGGTTGTCGCCGCCGCGCCCTCTGAACGGCACCGCTTCTTCCTTCCACGCCGAGAGACCCTCGCCCGCAAGCACCACACCAGGCACCGAACCAGTGGTCAGGTCCACGTCCTTGTCGAACGACGCGAGCGTCTTGAAACCGTTTTCCTGGAACTTGGTCGTGTACAGCGTCTTCGGCAGCCACGTGCCGACCGTGCGATGGTCGCGGAACATCGGAACGTAGTCTCGCTTCTGATGGAGTGTGGCCTCAAGGAATCCCGAGATGAATACCTTGCCCATCTGACGCTGAGCTTCGCCATCGATGAGCGTTCGCAGGTCCAGCATCCGGCCGCTGCGCGGTCCGTTATCCTGGTTCTGCCACACGGTGTTCCACTGCCCATGGTTGGCGCGATACATGAACACCATGGACTTGAACCACAGCTGGCCATCGGTGAATTGCAGTCGTTCGTACTGCCTCGCGCCGACGGCCGTGGAGACGTCACCGTCGTGCGAGCCGTGAATGATCAGGTAGTTCACGTTTTCGAGCGGCGTGAACACACTTGACGGCTTGTATTGCCCGTCCACCGGCGCAATCGCCACCACGGCCTTGATGTCGAAGTTGAACTTGAACTCCTGTTTGAAATCGTCCGGGTAGTACTTCAGCCGGTTGAAGGCAGCGGCTGTGGCCGCCGCTTCCCCGCCGCGCGAATGTCCCATCAGGGCAATCCGGCTCATATCCACACGCCCAAAGAACGGCCCGTCGGCCGTTTCATTGAAGGTCTTCCAGACTTCCAGATGCTTGAGCAACAGCCACGCGCGACCGTCGTTCTCGGCGTTCAGGCCGTTGATGAAGTTTTCATCCACCGACACCATGATGCATCCGCGCGACGCCAGCAACTCACCGAGGTACCCATACCCGGGATCCGAAAACTCCCGTTCATTGTGATTGCCATGAACGATGAGTGCGAGCGGGAAAGGGCCGGGGCCATCCGGATACCAGACACGCCCGTTAATGGGCGCCTTCTTCAGGTCGAAGCCGAAGAACTTCAGGCGCTGCTTCGCGGCATTACCCGTCACCGTGGCAAATGGCGTGACGTCAACAGCCTTGGTCTTGATCGCGACACCGGTGCGGTACTCGGCACGCTGCTTGTCAGTCCCGGAACCGTAGAACAGGGTCTTGACGATGAACGGCCCCCGCTCGGCAGGGTTCGCCGCCATGATCGTCTGCTTCGACAAGACCTCTGCAGAATCGTCTTTCATGAACTTCAGGGCCTGCGTGCACCCGGCAGCCGCCACGCCGGCCGTCAGCACCAATGCAAGCACCTGTGCGCCTGAGCGCGAAGTGCGAAGGTGGGTCATCGCCATCGAAGCGTCACTCCATTCGAGGTCCGGCCGCCATCAAACATCCGCAACGCATACTCCACCGTGAGGCGGTCCATCGTGAACGCGGCCCCCAACGAAATCGGCTTCTCGGCATCTGTCTCGGCCCGCCTGGCGCCGGCGCGGAACATCACCGAATACCCCTCGAGCCAGCCGTAGCCCACCTCGACGCCGGCGGCCGGGGTCGTCCACCCCTTCCGGTGAGCCACCTGCGTGAACACTCCGAGGTCAAACGGACCGGCTCCTCTCACCATGGACCACCCGAGCGCCACTTGCCGCGGAATCGGCAGCGTGACGCCGCCATCGCGCGAGTGCCGGCCGATGTTCTGGAACACAATCGCCGCCGCGCCACGAAACAGGTTTCGCGCGACACCCACATCGGCCAGGAGCAGGTGCTGGTTGATACGCACCGGGTTGAGCACAGTCGGCGCAGGCGAAGCAATGTCCGATACGTACTTGGCGGCCGCACCCACCCGGAATCCCTTGTAGACAATTGCGCCACCAAGTGTGAAGAGGGCGCTCGTGCCGCTCCGCTCTCCCTCAGCTCGCGTGACATCAGGTGAATACGGATATGTGGCGGCGTCGGCATTGAACCCGACGAGTTGCGCGCCCCACCCAAACGTCGCGGACCACTTTCCGCCGGTGTAGATCGACCCCATAGACACCATCGTGGACGCCGGCCCGAGGCGCGCCAGAGAGAGGTCAAACCCGGACCGCGCGCCAATCAACTGCGCCGGATTGTGGAAGATCACATCCTGGTCGCGCCCGGCCACCCACGCGTTGGCGAGGGCTGCGGTTCGGGCACTCGAAGGAAGGTGCAGCACCAGGGGCCCCGTCGGCGGCGCCTGGGCAAACGCAGGGAGCGGGGTCAGCGATGACCACCCGATCACTGCAGCGATGAGAAGTACGGATTGGGAAAGACGCATGACGCGGGAGTTTATCGCGGGTGGGCGCGAAGAGAAGAGTCGAGCAGTGACCGGGATTAGACAATTGGTGCGGCCAAAGCCACGCCCTACTTTGCCGTCGCGTCGATCCAGGCGGTCACTTCAAGGTCGAGCAGGTCGAGCGGCAGGGGGCCGTTCCTGAGGATGGCCTCGTGGAACGCCTTGATGTCGAAGCGCGCACCCAGGCGCGCCTCGGCCTTCGCACGCAATTCGAGGATCTTCAGCATGCCGAAGGTGTAGGCCAGGCCCTGGCCGGCCTCTGTGATGTGCCGATCGGTTTCAGCCGTCGAAGGGCCGGCCTTAAATCCCGTGTTCTCCGCCATATAGGCGATGCTTTGCGCGCGCGTCCAGCCAAGCGCGTGCACGCCGCTGTCCACAACCAACCGCACCGCGCGCCAGATCTCGTACGTGAGCCGCCCGAAGTCACTGTACGGGTCCTTGAAGAACCCCACTTCACGTCCGAGGCGTTCGGCGTACAAACCCCATCCCTCGGTGAACACGGTGATGCCCAAGCCGCGGCGGAAAGCGCTGAGCGCGCTGTTTTCCTGCGTTCGCATGATCTGCAGGTGATGCCCGGGCACGCCCTCATGGAACGCCAGTGCTTCAACGACATACAGCGGCCGCGCGCGGATGTCCGAGGTGTTGATGTTCACCCATCCAGCGCGGCTGCCGTCAGCGGCGCCGGCGTCGTAGTAGCCGGCCGACTGGCGGATGGCAATGCGCTCGGGCATCGGCCTGATGCCATACGGCGCGCGCGGCACCAGCGAAAACAACCGCGGCAGTTCACCGTCCATCCGCTTTGACGCGAGCGCCACGGCCTGCAGATACTGCTCCTCGGTCTCAACCGTGAACCGCGGGTCCGTCCGCAGGAATGCCATGAAGTCCGCGAGCGAGCCCCTGAATCCCGCGCGGGTCTTAACCTCCTCCATCTCCACGCGGAGGCGCGCCACCTCACGCCGGCCAATCTCGTGTACCTCTTCAGGCGACAATTCCAACGTGGTGTGCATTCGGATGCGATGCTGATAAAAAGCCGCGCCGTCGGGCAGACTCTGCAACCCGAGGGTCGCGCGTGCGCCCGGAATATACTCGCGACGCAGGAACTCGAGGAACGTCCGCAGGCCGGGCATCACCGAGTCGCGCAACGCCGCGGCACCGTCGGAGACAATCCGTTCGCGATCGGCTGCGGGCAGCGTAGCGGGCACTCGCGTGAACGGCGCGTAGAGCGGACTCTGCGTGACATCAGCCACGATCTGCGCAGCCACCGGCTCGTCGTAGCCGGTGAGCACATCACGCGGCACCGTGCGACCCGACTTCATCCCCGCGCGGAGCATGACGATGCGCTGCGACGAGTGCTCGGCGAACGACTGGAGCGTCGCGATGTAGTTGTCGTACTGGCCGGTCGTATCGAAGCTGTAGCGGTCGGGCAACGCGGGCAACTCAAAGTGAAACCCCTCCCGGCTGCCGATGGGAATCTCAAACGTGCGGAAACGAAGTTCCTGCAGGCGGTCGCGGAGTTGCCGGCTCAGGATCTCCGCATCGAGCTGCGTTTCGGCCGGCAGCGTTGTGCGGTCGATAGCCCTGAGCCGATCGGCAAACCTCGACAGCGCCGCGGCCTCGGCCGAGTACCTCGCTTCCGAGACGTCTTCCATACGCCGTGAATACCGGGCCGGCACACCGGCGGGCAGCGGCAATGTAAACCCGCGTCCGCGATAGGCGGATACGTCCGACAGCAGGCGTGTGAAGGCGGCCGGCGCCTGCGCGATGGGCTGTGTGGGGAGCGCGACGACGATTGCGAGGAGCAGGATGGAGAGGGGAGCACGGCTCATGTGCGCATGGTAGCAGCCCCGACGCGGCTCCGGCGCGGATCCGGCGCGGATCCGGCGCGGATCCGGCGCCGAGAGCCTACAATGCGGGCCATACCGACCACCATCCTTCTTGTCCTCGCCCTGGCGGCCGCCGCCCCCGCCGCCGCTCAGGTCCCGGACGGCGCAACGCGTCCTGCCACCTCTTCGGACATCGTCGTCTTGCGCGCGGAAGTGAACGACCTTCGCGATAACGTGAGCATGCTTCGAGCGCTTCTCGCCGACCGTCGTACGGCGATAGGCGATCGCCGTACGGGGACACCGGCGGCACAGGTCGCACAGGTGACGCCTGAGCAGATTGAGATGCTCAAGTCGCAGATGGCGGACCTGGCACAAACCAAGGTGGAGTCGGCGTCTCGGCAGCCCGTGACACTCTCGGGCACGATCCTGTCCAACACGTTCTTCAATTCTGGGACCGCGAACTGACTTGAAAACCCCAATTAGGTGGACGCGTCCGCAGCCGGATCCCCCGCTGGATCAATGTCGGGCACTGTCCGGCAGGACCGCATCGGCCCAGAGATCAGATGACGTGCGCCAGAGAAGGCGTTCGGCGCGTCAGGTCCTGCCGACCACTCCCTATGCGGACAGGATGACGATGTCCTGTTCACTCACCTTCGCCAGCGCCGCCGCCCAGTCGTCGTCCACCGGGGCCGCGGCAAGCACGAATCCAAACACCGTGCCGCCCGCCTCGGCTGCCGCCAGCTCGCCCTGGGACGGCCGGCCGTCGACAGCGAAGTAGCCGCCTGCAGGCTGACCGCGGAGCGTCGGTTCGATCCAGATCGCAGCGATGCCCGGGAGCGCGAGCGGTGTAAACGTGTCACTGCGCGCCACGACCCTGCCTGACGTATCGAGTGCGATCAGCAGTTCCCGACGGCCGTGCGTCTGCAGGTAGCTAGCAAGAACATTACAGAGGGTAGCCTCGTCCGTGCCAAATAGTGGGCGCAGGTCGGGGAAGGACGCGACCACGGTGTTGCGGCTCCGCTCGAGGTCGGCGGAAATGCGGTCACCTACCGCCCGGTTCGCTATCACGCCCACGACCGTGAGGGTCGCCACGGTCAGACCGACGACGAGGACACTTTGAACGTCAAGAAGGCGCGCGCGGAGCGATCGGAAGCGCATGCGTCAGTAGAACTTGCGCGTCAGGTTGAAGCCGAGATGCCAGTGTTTGGCCGCGGGGCCGCCATGACCCACCTGGGTCAGCGTGGTGCCGAACGCGTTCGATACATTGAGCTGGAACATGTGGCCTCCGGCACGCTTCTCGATGCCAAACGTCATGAGCGAGGTACTGCCGTCGTAGCCTGAGACTCGCGGCGCGACTTCAGCCACCAGATACGCGCGCGAACTGCCGAGGCGAATCCGCGTGCCCACACCGAGCACGAGGGTGTTCTTGTCCGAGTCCGGGAACTCCGGCGTCGCATTGGCCACGAAGATCGGTTCGATGTAGACGGCTCCGCGATCGCCCATGCGGTGCGACAACACGCCGCCCGCGACGAACGAGTACTCCTCGCGGAAGTTGTTCTGCCCCTCGATGGCGCCGACCACGTCGAATGAGAGGCCGCGGCCGTCACGCTGCGCTACCACCTGGCGCTGCGCAAGAAACTGGATGTTTCGCGAGCCGGTGCGATGGACGGTCACTTGGGTGCCGGCTGCCAGGCCGAACCGGAGTTCGAATCCGGTCGTCGCCGAGCTGTCGAAGCCCAGACCGTTTTCAAGGAACTGCCCGAACGACCCGTCGTTGATTGCATAGGTAAATCGGTGCGTGATGCGGAAGGCCGTCTTGCCTTTTGGCAGCCGCAGCGTCGTGGGCAGCGCACCTAGTGTAAAGTCGGGCTCGCTCACCACCACCTGGAGGTCTCGATCGGGATCGTCGGTGGCCGCCACCGCCTGTGCCGAGGCCGTCGCCGGCACCACCATCGCCACCATCGCCCACAGCGCTCTTGTCCACACACGTTTCATCACGGTCTCCCCCTTGGTTCTGACTTTGGCGTTCAAGTCTATCTTGGCAGTCCTAATAGGCTCTCTGCTACATGTCTGCGCACCGATGCGCCTTCGTTTGTGTGTTCGCCCTCGTCCTCGGCGGATGCGCTCATACACCGCCCCAGCCGGACGCCGGACCGCCAGCCATGGTGCTCGGGGAATTTGAAGACGACTACGGAATCACCTACTCGATTGGCCAGGCACTCTGGTTTCAGCAGACGCGAACAGGGTTTCATGTGGTGCGATGGAATCCCCGCGCCCAGTATTTGATTGCCCGCAATGACGAAGGGAACCCGGGCGACGTCGGTCGGTGGACCCGCATCGACTGGGCTCCGCTGCTCGGGATCGCCCCGTACGCGTGGGCGTTCTGCCTCAGTGCTTACGATGCGGCCACGGCAGATGTCGCAGAACAGGCTCGAACAGCCCGGCGCGACAACCTCCGCTCCGGTTGCAACGGGTACGCATTTTCACGAATGAAGCGGCGCTGAGAACGCCAGAAACTCTTCGCCGGCATCCGCTGCGAATCGCCACGATTGGCTCCGCCACTCGAACGCAAGCGCCCTGGCGTGCAACGCGTGGAAGGTCATCCGCAACGCGCGCCTGTCTTCAGCTGCGAGGCGGCCCTCAACAAGGCGGAGATAGCGCTGTTCATCGGCGCCGTAGAGTTTGTCGCCCACGATGGGATACCCGGCGTGCGCAAGATGGATGCGAATCTGGTGCTTGCGCCCCGTGAGCGGCGACACGTCCACCAGAGAGAACGGCGCCTCATCACGAACAAAAGTCCGGATGAGGCACACGCGAGTCTGGGCGACCGCGCCGTCGGCTCGTACACAGTCTTTGATGGCCACCGGACTGTTTGCGTCCTTGCCGAGAGGCGCGTCAATGAGCCACTCCGTCGCCGGTACGTGGCCTTCGACGATGGCCCAGTAGGACTTGTGGGCCACGCCGGAGCCGACTCCGGAGACCAGGCGGCCCAACTCGGCGGCCACGACCGCGCCTTTGGCGATGAGCACGATGCCACTGGTTTCGCGATCGAGGCGATTCACCAGGCGGCCTTCGGTATCTCCCAGATGCAGGCGGACGCGGCCGATGAGGCTTGAGAGCGGCCCATCCTTGGTCGGATGACACACCAGCCCGGCCGGCTTGTTCACCACGAGCAGGTGCTCGTCTTCGTGAATGACGGGAAACAGCGACGCGTCAGTCTCCAGGCATCAGCCCTTTACGTGCTTCGAGAAAGTCACGATACTTGCTGCGCAGGTTGGACAAGTCCGTCTGGTCCACCTTCAACTCGCGGCCGATCCGTGAAATCTCATTCGCCTCGGCATTGAAGATGCGCTCGTCCACGGCGGCCACCGCGTAGAGGCAATCGATCAGCGACATCTTTTGCTCGTAGGTCGCGACACGTTCGAGTTCCCGGGTCACCAGAAAGTCGTCCGTCGCGCCGAACAGCTTCTGCTGGGAGCGCGCCATCTGCACGACTAGCGCTGCCTGGCTGTCAGTCACGCCGCCCTTCTTAATCACCAGATCTTCCATGGCGGCTACTTCGTCGGCGGTCACCTCGTGGTCGGCATTGGCCACACGCGACAGGATGAACGCGAAAGACGCGAGGTACTTCGCATGGTCGGGTTCAAGGCGCTCGAGTTCGTCGGCGATACGCCGGATGGTGTCGCCGCCACTTCGCTCGCCTTCAGACGACATCCCCAGCAGGTCTCGAATAATGCGCATCGCTACAGCGTGTCACCTGCCGCCGCCGATGATCAACTGAGGAGAGAAAAAATATCGGGTGTCTTTTTGACGGTGCTCAGGCACAAAGACACCCGACGTCTTTTTCCTTCAGCGGCCCTATTAGCTCGGCCCGGTGTTCAAGACCGAGGCGAGACTCGGGCTTGAGGACCAGCCCGAGCTACGTACGGGTGGACCCGAGCTACGTAGCAACCCGAGGGGCGTCTAGAACAGGCCGACGACCTTGCCGCTGTCGTCGAGATCGATGTGCTCGGCTGACGGGACCTTCGGTAACCCGGGCATGGTCATGATGTCGCCGCAGACCATCACAATGAACTCGGCGCCTGCGGCTAGGCGCACTTCGCGCACGTTGACCATGTGACCCGAGGGCGCCCCGCGCAGGCCGGGGTCGGTGGAAAACGAATACTGGGTCTTGGCCACACACACGGGATAGTGGCCGTAACCGTCGTCCTGCAGCTTTCGGATCTGAGCCCGCACCTTGGCGTCGGCCGACACATCTGCCGCACCGTAGATCTTGGTCGCGATGGCCTTCATCTTTTCCCACAGCGGCAGGTCGTCTTCGTAGACAAATCGGAAGGCGGATGGAGCGCCGTCGATCACGGCCACGATGGCTTTGGCGAGATTTTCGGCCCCGGCGCCACCATGTGCCCAGTGCGTGGCCAGCACCACCGGTACGGCGCTGGAAGCCATGGCGCCCTGCAGCTTCGCGATTTCGGCGTCCGTGTCGTCGGGGAACCGGTTGATGGCCACTACACACGACAGGCCGTAGTGCGTGCGCACGTTGTCCACATGGCGTTCGAGATTCGCCAGGCCACGTTCTAGTGCGCCGAGGTTCTCCTGCCCGATCGCCGCGCGGTCCACGCCGCCGTGGTACTTCAGGGCCCGAATCGTGGCGACCACGACGCAGGCATCGGGACGCAGGCCCGACTTGCGGCACTTGATGTCAATGAATTTTTCGGCGCCAAGATCAGCGCCGAACCCGGCTTCGGTCACCACATAGTCAGCCAGTTTCAACGCCGTGCTGGTGGCTACGACCGAGTTGCACCCGTGCGCGATGTTGGCGAACGGCCCGCCGTGCACGAACGCAGGATTATTCTCGAGCGTCTGCACCAGGTTCGGCTTCAGCGCGTCGCGCAGCAGCACGGTCATGGCGCCATGCGCCTTCAAGTCGCTGGCGAGCACGGGTTTCTGGTCTCGCGTGTAGCCGACCACGATCTTGCCGAGGCGTGTCTTCAGATCCTTCAGTGACGTGGCCAGGCAAAAAATCGCCATGACTTCCGACGCGACAACGATGTCGAAGCCGTCTTCGCGGGGGAAGCCGTTACCTGACCCGCCGAGCGACGCCACAATCTGGCGCAACGCGCGGTCGTTCATATCCACCACACGCTTCCACTGGATGCGCCGGACGTCGATGCCCAGATGGTTGCCGTGGTGAATGTGGTTGTCGAGCATCGCGGCCAGCAGATTGTTGGCGAGCGCGATGGCCGAGAAGTCTCCGGTGAAGTGGAGGTTGATGTCCTCCATCGGCACGATTTGCGCGTGACCGCCGCCGGCCGCACCACCCTTCATCCCGAACACCGGGCCCAGGCTCGGCTCGCGCAGACAGATGATCGCTTTTTTGCCGATGCGGTTCAGCGCGTCGCCAAGACCGACCGTGGTCGTGGTCTTGCCTTCCCCCGCCGGCGTCGGACTGATGGCCGTGACCAGAATGAGCCGGCCATTGGGCCGGTCTTTCAGGCTGTCCACAAACTCCAGCGACACCTTCGCCTTGTAGTGCCCGTAGGGCTCGAGACTCTCTTCGGGAATTCCGAGGCCGGCGGCCACCTCGGTGACACGCTTCATGGTGGCCTTCTGGGCAATCTCGATATCACTTGACGGCACGGTGTACTCCTGGGGTGTTGCACACGAGGCATGAAGGACTTCAGGGAACCTCGCACCAATATTGTCCCACAAGAGATTCGAAGCGCTCCTTCAGACCTTCATGCCTCGTGTGAAACCTGGGACTACCGGTTCTGGACGAACTGCCACCCGAACCGGCCCTTGATGCACAAGTGGCCTTCAGTGACGTCGTGATCGTGAGGCGAGGTAACGCGGACGATCGAGTTGTCCTGCACGTGCAGTTGGAGTGTGCAGCCTACACCGCAGTAAGGGCAGATCGTGTCGGTCACGGTCTGTTTCGACTCGTCCCAGGTGCCGGCTTCGCGCATGTCGTGCTCGGACTTGAACATGAGTGCGCCGGTCGGGCAGACGCCGATGCAATTGCCGCAGTAGACACACGCGGAGTCGGGTAGCGGGGTATCGAACTCGGTGGCGATGCTCGCGTTGAAGCCGCGGCCGGCCACGGCAATCGCGAATGTGTTCTGCGCGTCGGTGCCGCAGGCCTCCACGCACTTGTAGCAGAGCACGCACTTTGAATAGTCGCGCACGTACAGGTCGTTATCGATCTTGACCGGCTGCTTCACCGTCGCTTTGGCGCCGTGCCCGTGCGCGTCTCCCGTATCGAACCGATCGGGCTCGGCCGCATACCGCTCGAGGTCGGCGAGAAATGTCGGCTCCGCCGTCGAGAGATCGACCGACGAGCCGAGCAGTTCGAACACCAGCTTCCGGCTGTGTCGCACCCGTTCAGAGTCGGTCTGCACCACCATCCCCGGTTCGGCCACGCGCGAACAGGCGGGCACCAGCACGCGCGAGTTCTCCACCTCAACCACACAGACCCGGCACACATTCACCGGAGTGAGGTTTTCGAGGTAACAGAGCGTTGGGGTGTCGATGCCCACCGACTTGCACGCCTGCAGGAGCGTGGTGCCTTCGGGTACGCGCACGTCTTTACCGTCGATTTTCAGATCAACCGCGCGAACGAAGTTCAGAGGAACGGCTTCCATCGCTACCGAGCCTCCGGCGAAAGAACTGGAAATTTTTGCAGCGCGCTTTGCACGGCGCTGGCGGCTGTCTGGCCCAGGCCGCAAATGGATGCGTCACGCATGACCAGCGCCAGGTCATTGATGAGCCCAACGTCGCGGGCGCCGGCAGCAGCGCCCTTCGTGCGCGCAGCCACCAGCCGGTGCAGCGCTTCTTCCTGGCGAATGGTGCCGATACGACACGGCACACACTGGCCGCATGATTCATCCCGGAAGAATGCCGCGATGCGGATGAGAATATCTCCCAGGTCCACGCGGTCGTCGAACAACATGATGACGCCAGACCCCAATGTGGCGTTGGCGGCGCGCGTGCCCTCGAACGTCAGCGGCATGTCCAGTTCCTCCGGCGTGACAAAGACGCCGGCGGCGCCGCCGAGCAACACCGCTTTAAGGGCGCGGCCGTCGGCAACGCCCCCAGCGAGCGCGATGACGTCGCGCAACGTGATGCCGAACGGCGCTTCGTACAGGCCTGGGCGGGTGACGCAGCCAGACACACAGAACAACTTGGTGCCCGCCGAGCCCGGCGTACCCGACGCGGCGAACGCGGGCCCGCCATACGCCAGCACGTCAAGTACGTTCGCGAACGTCTCCACGTTGTTGACCACAGTCGGTTTGCCGAAGAGGCCGACGTTCACGGGGAAGGGCGGTTTGTTGCGCGGCTCGCCGCGCAGGCCTTCCAATGAATTAAACAGCGAGGTCTCCTCGCCGCAGATATACGCGCCGGCGCCGCGCCGCAGCTCGATATCGAACCGCACACCTTCGCCCATGATGTTGTCGCCGAGCCATCCGCGGGCCCGCGTCTGCGTGATGGCATGTTGCAGCCGTGCGGTGGCCTTCGGGTATTCGCCACGAATGTAGAGGTAGCCCTGCTCGCAGCCGGTGGCATACCCGGCGATGGTCATCGCTTCGACCAGCGCAAACGGGTCTTCCTCCATGATGACGCGGTCCTTGAATGTGCCAGGCTCCGACTCGTCGGCGTTGCACACCAAATAGTGCGGGCGCGCGGGATTGCGGGCCACCCCTTCCCACTTGCGGCCCGTGGGAAACGCCGCGCCGCCACGACCCAGCAGCTTCGAATCATTCACTTCCCGCAGGACACCTTCGGGCCCGAGGGCCAGCGCCTTCCGGAGCGCTACATACCCTCCGTGCGCGCGGTAGTCGTCGAGGCTTGACGGGTCCGCCTTGCCCACGCGGCGCAGCAAACGCAACCCCGAGTCGCGGGGCTCCGCCGTTTGCGGCGCAATGGTCTGTTGCGCTGCCCTGACGTCACCAGTCTCGACGGCCCCTACGACGTCCTCAAGAGTCACGTGCGCCATCGCCTCATCGCCGCGCGATTCCCCCGCGCGCTGCACCAGTGCGGCCGGAGCCTGCTCGCAGAGGCCGAGGCAGGGGCTGCGCACCCACGTGGCGGCTCCATTCAGTCCGTTGGCATCCTGTCCAGGCGCGCCGAACTTCTGTTCAAGCGACCGGCACAGGCCCTCGGCGCCTTTGATGCGGCACGCGATGTCGTCGCACACATGCACCGTTCGCGGGGCCCGTCGCTTCGTGGCGAACATGGCATAGAAAGACGCGACGCCGAATCCTTCGGCTGGCGGCACCAAGAGTCGCGTGCAGATGTGATTGAGTGCACCCGGGCTGATCCAACCGACGCGGGCCTGTGCCGCGTGCAGAGCCGGCAGCAGCAGGTGCCTGGCCGCAGGTGCCGACCCGATGGCCGCGTCAATCGCATCCTGTTCGCCGATCGACGCGACGGCCCCTGGAATCAGGTGCAAATCCACGTCAGGGTTTCCCTCCGGCGGCGCCGGCACCAACTGGCTCTCGCGCCTGCACCGGAACGATTTTCTCCACGCGCACGGCCGCCGCTTTGAACTCGGCGGTACCCGACTTCGGATCCACGGCGTCGATTGTGAGGATGTTTGTTTCCACTTCGTCCGGGAAGTGCAGCGTCATGAACGTGAGTCCAGGCCGAAGGCCCGGGTCGATCTTCACCTGGGCTTCCACGGAGCCGCGACGCGAAACGATCCGCACCACTTCCCCTGCGGTTATGTGCAGGCGCTCGGCGTCTTCGGGCGAAAGCTCTATTCGTTCCCCGTGCCGCAGTGGCGATGTGTAGCCGCCCGTCATCACGCCGGTATTGAACGACTCGAGCCGGCGGCCGGTCGTCAGGCGCAGCGGAAATTCTTCGCTGAGCAAGTCCACCGGCGGGGAGTGATGCACCACCTGGAATGGCGCGCGGGAGCCGGAGACCGGCTCGTCCCACAACCGCGTGTGTAAGGTCGGGCTGCCGGGATGGTCGTCAGTCGGGCAGGGCCACTGCAATCCGTTGAGCTGCTCAAGACGCCCGTAACTCATGCCGCCATGCCACGGCGACAACCGTCGTACTTCTTCCCACACGTCGGCGGCCGTCGGCGCGCCCCAATCTCTACCGAGCCGCTTCGCAAGCGCCGTTAGGATGTCGATGTCGTCCTTCGCCTGCCCCGGCGGCTCAAGCGCCTTGCGCACCCGCTGCACCCGACGCTCGCTGCTGGTGACCGTTCCTTCCGACTCACACCACGACGCGGCCGCCGGCAACACGACATGCGCCACCTCGGCGGTTTTTGTCAGGAAGATGTCCTGCACCACGAGGTGCTCGAGGCCTTCAAGCAGCCGTCGCGTGCGCTTGGCGTCGGCTTCCGACTGCATCGGGTTCTCACCCAGCACGAACACCGTCTTCAATTCGCCGTGCTCCATCGCCTCGAACATCTGGCTCAGGTGCCAGCCCTTCTTGTCGGGTATCGTGCCGGCGTATTCCTTCTCGAACATCGCGCGCAGCACCGGGTCTTCGACGTCCTGGCCGCCGACGAACTTGTTCGGGATGGCGCCCATATCGCCGCCGCCCTGCACATTATTCTGGCCGCGCAGGGGAACGAGTCCCGATCCCCACCGGCCGACGTGGCCGGTCAGGAGCGACAGATTGATGATGGCAAACACGTTGTCCACGGCGTTGTGATGTTCGGTTATCCCCAGCGTCCAGCAAATCTGTGCACGATCCGCCCGCGCATACGAATGCGCAAGGTCACGAATGTCTTCCGCCTTCACGCCAGTCAGCTTCTCGCCATGCTCCAGCGTATAGATCTCAACCGCGGCCTTGTATTCCTCGAATCCCGTCGTCGCCCTCTCGACGAACGCGGTGTTGCACAACCCCGCCGCGATGATCTCGCGGCCGATCGTATTCGCCAGCGCCACGTCCGATCCCACTTCGAGCCCCATCCACACGTCGGCCCACGCGACGGAACTGGTCCGGCGCGGATCGATGGCGAACATCCGCGCCCCGTCTTGCTTCCCCTTTAAGAGATGGTGGAAGAAGATCGGATGCGTCTCACGAGCGTTGGATCCCCAAAGGACGATGAGGTCTGTCTCCTCGATCTCCCGGTATGCGCTCGTGCCGCCGCCTGCCCCGAACACCGTCGTCAGACCGACGACGCTGGGGGCGTGTCAAGTTCTGTTGCAACTGTCGATGTTGTTGCTGCCCAGCACCCCGCGGGTGAACTTCTGCGCCAGATAGTTCACTTCGTTGGAGGCTTTGGAGCAACTGAACATCCCGAAGCTCCACGGTCCGTGCGCACTGGTGACACGGCGGAAACCATCAGCCGCGCGGTCCAGTGCTTCGTCCCATGAGGCCTCGCGCAGTTTTCCGTGCTCACGCACGAGCGGCTGCGTTAGTCGCGTATATTTTGCGCTCATGCGTGGAGCTTAACATGGCACTCGCTCAAAGCGTCTTCGCCGTGGGACGCCTTGAACTGTGCAAGCCGGAAAGCGCTGTCTCAGTGACAGCCGAGCGACGGCCGCTACCTGGCGAGTCGAATCGCGGGAATCTTGCCCGCCATCGTCTTGTTGAACGCAGGCACATCCACGGCGATGTGCTTGTCGAACGCGGCCTGTGCATCGGTCAATTGCTGAAGCTGATCGGCCAGAATGTCGTACGCCACATCACGAGGCTTGTAGTCGGCCGCGCCCGCCTCGTCGCCGGCGCCGAGCCCAACGGCGCCACCAAGCCAGAGCAGATTCATGTAGACCTTGTAGGCGTCGGCAAAGTACTTGTCGTCGCTGCGAAGATCCTGGCGCGTGACCAGGCGAAGTTCGGTGCCGAACAGCACGGCATCAAGATCCATCAGCGGCTTCTCAATTTCGTCCTTGCCGCGATTCTGCTTGAGCAGATCTTCAATCTGTTTTCGTGTGATCTCGAGCTGATTCACCACGCCCGACGTGGTGGAGATCGCGTCGCGGATGCGAATCTGCATGGCGGTGGATTCGACGAGATCCGCATTCGACGCTTTGATCGCGGGGTCCTTCAGCACTTCAAAAGGTTCAGCAAACAACTGGCCGTTAAGCGTCAACCGCACCGAGTATTTTCCTGGTGCGGCGATCGGGGTGCCGGTGGTGGCACCGATTCCCCAGTGCATGACCATCCGCACTTCCGTACCTAAAAAGTCCGGCTCTTCCCAGATGTACTGGTTCTCTCGTGGCGTGGTGCGAATTTCCACCATCTTCGCCGGTTCATACTGCAGGTTCCACGACACGCGGTTCAGTCCCGCGCGGCCACCAGCAATCGACTGCGTCCGGATGACTTCACCGACGTTGTTGAGAATCTCCATCCTGACCGGTCCCGTGGGGGCGGCAGCCAGTGAGAAGGTGAAGTCCGCAGATCCACTTCGCGCCTGACGAAACCCTGCGCGCGGCGTAAAGAGCTTCGTCGCCGCAGGCGCCGTGGGCTGCCCCGTCTGCTCCAGCACGGTAATGTCCGGCAGGATGAACAAGCCGCGACCATAGGTCGAAAGCACCACATCGTGGTACCTCGGCTCATACACCACCCAGGTCACAGGCGACGCCGGCAGACCTGCCTTGAACTGCGTCCAATGCGCGCCGTTGTCCATCGAGTAATAAAACGCGCGACCGGTGCCCGCAAAGAGCATCCCCGGGCGGTTCGAGTTCTCGATCGTGGACAACACGTAGTCGAGCGAATGTCCCGTGGGCAAATCACCCACCAGTGACGACCACGTCGCGCCGTAATCGGTGGTCTTGTAGATATAGGGACGCCGGTTGTCATTGACGTGTCCGTCCACCGTAATGATCGCCGACGCGGCATCGAACGTGGACGGCCAGATCTGCGTGATCGTACCCAGGTCAGGCATGCCTTTCAAATTGGCGCTCACGTCCACCCAGTTGCCGCCGCCGTTACGTGTGTACCAGACCTTGCCGTCATTGGTACCGGCCCAGAGCAGGCCGCGTTCACGCGGCGATGACGCGATGGCATACACCGTGGCACCGGCGTACTGCCCGAGGTTGTCCTGCACCACGCCGCCCGACGCAACGATCAGCCGGGGGTCGCGCGTAGAAAGGTCCGGACTGATTTCTACCCAACTCTGCCCTTCGTTGCTGGTCTTGAAGATCACTTCGCAGCCGTAATACACGGTCGTGGGCTCGAACGCGTCGAACGCGACCGGCGCCGTCCAGTGGCACCGATGCTTCGAGAGGTTGGGCGCCGAGTCAAACGTGATCATGCTCGGCGAGACCGATCGCGCCGTGCCCTGACGCGCATCAAACCGCGTCAACTTGTTGCCGTAGCAGGATCCCCAGACGATGTCGGCGTTGTCGGGCTGCGGTTGCGTAAAGCCAGACTCACATCCGCCTAAATACGTGTCCCACGCCGGGCCTCCGACGCGACCGCCACGCCCCCCGCCACCACCGCCGCCTCGCCCGACGGCTGCCGGCGCCGCAGGCTCCGGACCGCCGATCCGGCCATTGCCCGTCTGCTCCGGACTTGTGCTCGGCCCACGCATGGTCCCGTCGTCCTGCCGGTTGCTGTAGATCCAGTAGGGTACGCGGTTGTCCACGGCCACGTGATACATCTGCCCGTTCGGGAGGCGCACCGACCGGGCACCGGCGGACGTGACGATGCTGGCACCGCCGTCATCAGTGAGGACGTAGCGCGTACCGTCAGTGGGATCGAACCAGACATCGTGGCAATCGCCACATCCGCCGCTGATAGGAAACAACTTGCCGCCGTCCTTGGACCGATGGAAGCCGCTGTTCATGACGATCACGTCGTTCGGGTCCTGCGGATTGACTCCGAGGCGGATGTAATAACCCGCGCGACCGATCAGCGAACGATCCCAACTCACCACGTTGAACGAGGTGCCGCCGTCGTCAGACCGCCAGAGCGAACCCTGGTCCGCCGTCTGGATGAGCGCGTACATGCGACTCGAATCCGACGGCGCAATCGCGACGTCGATCTTGCCTACCGGCGAGCGCGGCATGCCGTTCTCGACCTTCTTCCAAGTGGCGCCTGCATCCTTGGTGATGTAGACCGCACTCCCGGGCCCGCCGCTGTACTGCTGCCAGGTGCGCTGCACAAGCTGCCAGCTTCCCGCAATGAGGATGTTCGGGTTCTTCGTGTCCATGGACAGGCCGGAACATCCCGTGTCCTGATTTACAAACAATGAACGAGTCCAGGACTTGCCGCCATCGACGGTCTTAAAGACACCCCGCTCCTGCTGCGGCCCTGTCGCTCGACCCACTGCGCAGACGTACACGATGTTGGGATCCGTGGGATGCACGATGACTCGGCCGATGCGCCCCGTGTCTTTCAACCCCATGTGCGTCCACGTCGCACCCGCGTCAATCGACTTATAGACGCCGTCGCCCATCACGTCACTGGGACGAATCACCCAGCCCTCGCCTGTGCCGGCCCACACCTGATTGTGATCAGACGACGAAAGCGCTAACGCGCCGACGGCCTGCACCGGCATGTTGTCGAAGACTGGCACGAACGTGGCGCCGCTGTCTGTGGACTTCCAGATACCACCCGACGCGTTGCCAAGATAGTAAGTGGTGGGATCACCGGGCACACCCACGACCGATGCAACGCGGCCTGCCGGCGCGGGTCCCATGTAGCGGAACTTCAGCGGGTCCACCGACTGAATCTGCGAGCCTCCGCCACCGCCTCCGCGCCCTTGCAACAGCTCACCGTCTGCACGTGAGGCGCCGGCATCATCAACAGCCCCGACAGTGGCCGTCTCGAACGACCGAGTGATGGGCATCGCGAATATGACAACGGAGGTGGTCACCAGTGCGCACGAAGTAAGGAGAAGACGGCGGGAGCGAGAAGACATGGGAAACCTCAGGCAACAGTTTACCGGAATGCCTGCGAATCAGCATCCTGAGGACGGCGGCGCGATACCCTGAGCCAGAGCATCAAGCGCGCGATCGAGACTTTGCGCGCCGTGGTGTGCACCGGCAGGCCCGCCCAATCTGATCTTGACCAACTCGGTCTTCCCACGGGGCCGCGGCGCCAGCCGGGACCCGGCCCTGTACCCGACTTTCAGTGATCGAGTCGCCGTGCAACAGCAAGTCGATGTTGCCCTGTTTCGCGATCTCGACAAACCCCAGATGCCGGGCGCCACGCCGTTGGGCGGTCTGCGTGAATGTGGCGGCGACGTTCCGTCGTGGCGGCTGGAGCAACATCAACGACTCGAACTTCTTCAACACAGGTCACACGGTCGGCTCAGACGAATCGGCGAACTTCTCCATCGCGTCGTTCACCAGCGCTAGTTCTTCAGGGGTGGGGCGCGGGATAGCCACTTCAGGCGGAACCGGAGCAGGCGGACCGATCACGATTGGAACCGGCGGGGCCTGCGGCGGCCCCTGAGCTGCGGAGATTCAGGCACCACCGGCAACAGCGACCCAGACGACGACGGAGAGTACTCGCTTCATGACAGGACCCTTCTATTTGAGGCGCAGGCGCGCGGTCACCGGAAAATGATCCGACGGCGATCGGCCGTTCGTGGCAGTGCGGACGATGGCCGCGGAAATCACCTCGGTGTCGCGGGGAACGAACACATAGTCGATCTTGTCGCCAGCAGTCTTGGTGGCGTCAAACCCGGTGAACGTACCGGCCTCTTTCACATCCGGATGCAGCACGCGAAAGGTATCGACGAACGGCCCCGGTGCCGCGGCACTACCCACGAGCGCGGCCAGTGCAGGATTTGACTCGCCCACGTTGAGGTCCCCGGTCACAATCGCCGGTTCACCCCGCTCGGCTCGCGCCGCGATGCGCCGAGCGAGCAGTTCGGTGCTTCGCTCGCGTGACGGCTGCGACTGGTGATCGAGGTGCACGTTGTAGTGCCAGAACGCTCGTCCGTCTCGATCGATGAATCGCGCCCACGAACAGACGCGCGTGATCGTGTTGCCCCAGGACGTGGACGCCACCACCTCGGGTGTGTCCGAGAACCAGAACGTGCCAGCGTCCGACAACATGAAACGGCTGGTCCGAAACAGAATGGCTGAAAACTCGCCCTTCGTCCGTCCGTCATCTCGGCCGACACCGGCGACCGCATATCCGGGGACGGCCGCGAGGATTTCCTGGATCTGCCCGGAGAGCGCCTCCTGCAGGCCCACCAGGTCGGCGCTCTCGGCGCGCATCAGGGCGAATAACGCCTCGCGCCGGTTCTCCCACCGGTTCTCGCCATCATTCGCCGTTCCATAACGGATATTGAACGACATGACCGTCAGGGGATCGGCCGATGACGGGTGACGCGCGCCGACGGGAGCCACCAGCATCAGGACGAGGGCGACAAGAATGAGGCGATGGGCCAAGTCGGCACAGCTTAACCCAACTGATATGGGCGCGGCGTTGCGCCGGGTCTTTCATGATGAGTCCTAGCTGATCACGAGCAGAGGGTGGCGCGCGAGTTTGGTGCGCGCGGCGCGCATGTCGTCGCCGCGCAGTTCGCGCAGGGCCGAGGTGACCAACGACCGCACGGTCTTCTTGCGCCACACCAGTTCGAAGTCGGTGTTGTCCATCGGCTTCGCCAGCGTGTAGGCATCGTCGGCCACCGACGCCATGAGGTCGTCAGTGAGTGTCTGCCCAGCGAGGCGAGCGGCCGCGGCCAGAACCTCAAGCGGTCGCGACGCCACCGCGCCCAGCACGATGCGTGCTTCGACGATGCGGTCGCCATCGAAGCGGGCGGCGGCAGCTACGGCGGCAACAGGGAAATCAAACGAGCCGCGGCGCCGGAGTTTCCAGTAGGTGCTGCGCCACCCCTCGGCTCTGGGCAACGTCACTGCGGTCAGGATTTCATCGGCGCGCCGCGTCAGGTAGTGCATCCCGTCGTTTGCGTAGAGGTCGGTCAGCGCCACATCCCGCGTGCCGGTGGCTGACACGAGGCGCACAGTCGCTCCCAATGCGATGAGCGCGGGCGCCGCATCAGTGGAGGAAACGGCCAGACACTTGTCGCTCGACGTCGCCACCCAGCAGGTGTCGCCGTCCTTCTTCATGCAAAAGTTGATGGCCTGCCGCCACTCGAAACTTTGGTCGTAGTAGGTACAGCGGGTGTCGAGGCAGATGTTGCCGCCGATGGTGCCCATGTTGCGCAGGAGCGGCGTGGCGATCTGCCCCACGGCTTGCCACAAGCCCGGATATCGCGCGTGCACTCGATCGTGGTGCACGAGCGCGCTCAATGTAACGCCCGCGCCGATTTCCAATCCATCGCGGTCGTCCACCTGCGCGAGTTCGGTGACGCCGCGAAGTCCGACGAGCGTGGACGGCGCCTGCTGGCGCCGCTTCATGTTGGGAATCAGGTCGGTGCCGCCCGCCAGGAGCATCGTGTCGCCAGGCGACTCAGCCAGCCAGGCGGCCGCGTCCTGCACCGTCTTCGGCGCGCGATACCGGTACGACGGAAGGCGCATCATGACCTGGCCTCTTTCGTCATGCCGGCCGCCTTCGCTTCAATCCCCGCGTCCACTTTCCGATGGGTGGGACGTTTCGGATCGTTGTCTGCCCGGCCGTCGCCTCCCGCCCACGGCGGTGTCACGTGCAGTGTCTCGGGCCAGGGGATCTCGGGGAATGCCCCTGGACCGGAACGAGGTGCCTTCCCCGCCGCTTTGGCCTCAAGCGCGCGGAGGATCTTCTCGGGCGTGACCGGAATGGAATCGATGCGCACACCCACCGCGTCGTAGACGGCATTGGCCACGGCCGGCATGATCGGCAGCAGGGGCCCCTGCCCCACTTCCTTCGCGCCGAACGGCCCCACCGGGTCGGGATGTTCGATCAAGTCCGTAAACACCTCGGGCATGTCCAGGAACGTCGGGCTCTTGTATTCCAGAATCGACGGGAACTTGTGCACCAGCGCATGCGAGAGCTTCGCCGGCAATCGACGGAAGACCTGCTCTTCCATCAACGCTTCGCCCAGCCCCATGTAGACGCCGCCCTCAACCTGCCCGCGCACGAGGACGGGATTGAGGGAACAACCGATGTCATGAGCAATCCACACGCGGGGCACGGTCACCCAGCCGGTTTCCGGGTCCACGTCCACTTCGACCACGCAGGCCGTATACGAGTACGTGGGAGACGGCCCCACACCACCGCCCTTGAACTTCGCGGGCGACTTCGGCGGCGTGTACGATCCCGTGGTGCCGATCGTGCCGAACTTTGCTTCGGCCATGCAGACGGCTTCGCGGAACGACGTGCCCTTGTCGGGGTCTTCACTGTCAAACACGCGGCGGTCGGCGAACACCAGCCGCGATTTTGGAATGTCCAGCTTCGCGCTGACACCGTCGGCGATCAACTCGCGCGCCCGTTCGGCGGCCTGAATGGCGGCGTTGCCCATCATGAGCGTGACGCGACTCGAGTACGAGCCGAGATCCACCGGCGTCAAGTCCGTATCCCCCGTCACCGCCCGCACGTCGAACGGCTCGATGCCGAGCACCTCAGCCACGATCCCCACTAGCACATCGTCTGACCCCTGGCCGATCTCGGTGGCGCCACAGAACACCGTGACACCGCCGCTGCGATCGAGCTTGAGCTGCACACCCGAGTGCGGCAGGTCGTTCCAGTTGATCGGCAGGCCAGCCCCCGAGAGGTATGACGAACAGGCCAGACCCACGCCGCGGCCAAGGGGCAGCTTCCGATACTTCTCCCGCCAGCCCGATCGCTCGACGACTTTCTTGATGCAGTCGGCCAAACCAATCGTCCCGACCCGGAGGAAATTCGCGGTGAGACTGTCCGGAGGCTGAACAATATTGAGGCGCAGGTCGGCCGGATCGATGACGAGCTTTTCGGCGATCTTGTCGAGCTGCACTTCCTGGCCGAAGCGGGACTGCGGCGTGCCGTGCCCACGTTTTGGACCGCACGGCGGCTTGTTGGTGAAGACCCGGCATCCGCGAAAGCGATAGGTCGGAATGTCGTAGGTCACGGTCTGGAGAGCGCCGGTGTAAAACGTGCTGGCGACGCCGTACGAACCGTACGCGCCGCCATCGAGCAGCGTCTGCAGGTCGAGGCCCGTGACACGGCCATCGTTCGTCACGCCCGCGCGGAAGCGCATCAACACGGGATGCCGCCCGCGGTGGCAATAAAAGACCTCTTCGCGAGTCAACGCGATCTTCACCGGTCGGTCAAGGCGCATGGCCGCATGAGCCACGACCACTTCATGGTTGAACGGATCGCTCTTGCCGCCGAAGCCGCCACCGTTGGGCGTGGCCACCACACGGATGTGCGCGGCGGGGATCGCCAGAGCCTTCGACAGCGCCCGATGCAGATAGTGCGGTGTCTGCGTACTTGAGTAGACCACCAGCTTTCCGTCCGGATCCTTCGTCGCTACCGTCGCGTGTTGCTCGATCGGCAGGTGCGTGTTGCCTTCGAAGAAGAACGTGTCGTCGAACACGTGGTCCGCGCCGGCGATGGCGGCATCAACGTCGCCGAACTGGAGCGCGACGGCCTTGTGCACGTTGCCGAAGTCACCGTAGTCGTGAATGCGCGGCTCGGGATACGCCAGACTGTCGGCCGGCGAGGCGAACGTCCGCAGGGTCTCGTACTCGACGTCGATCAGGCGCACGGCGCGATCGGCTGTGGCCTCGTCGCGCGCCACCACCGCGGCGACCGGATCGCCAACGAACCGCACCACATCCGGGCACAGCGCATGTTCGTCGTGACTGACCGGCAGGATGCCGTAGGGAATGGGAAACGACTCGCCGGTCAGGACAAGTGCGACGCCATCCACTGCTGCCGCCTTCGACGTATTTATGCGCACGATCTTCGCGTGGGGCACGGTGGACCGCAGCAGCTTGCAGTGCAGCATGCGCGGCAACATGATGTCGTCGGCGAACTTCGTCTGGCCGGTGACCTTCGCACGGCCGTCCACGCGCCGGCGCGGCTTGCCGATGACATTGCGCGGCCGCGTCATTTCTGGTCCCCGCCTTCGCCCAGGCGAACGATGGAAGCCTCCACCGCATCCAGAATCTGCTGATATCCCGTACACCGACACAAATTTCCGGACAGCGCTTCGCGAATCAGATCCCGCGAGGGATTCGGCTCACGGTCGAGCAACGCCTTCGCCGCGATGAGGATGCCGGGCGTGCAGTAGCCACACTGCGACGCGCCAAGGTCCGCGAAACACTCCTGAAGCGGATGCAGGCGGCCATCCACCGTCAGTCCTTCAACCGTTACGACCGACCGCCCCTCACACTCGTGCGACACCACAAGGCATGACAGCACCGGCTGGTCGTCCAGGAGCACCGCGCACGCGCCGCACTCCCCCAGTTCGCAGCCATGTTTGGTACCCGTGAGCTGCAGGTCCTCGCGCAGCACTTCAAGCAGGGTCTTGTCGGGGTCCACCAGCGCTTCGGCCGATTCACCGTTGACGGAAAAATTGAGTCGCAGTTTCATGAACGCAACAGCGATTGTACCCGCAGCGCCGCAGCCGCGATCACTGTTCCCTGGCCCGCAGGCGGTAGATCCGCCCGGTGCCGTCCTGATGCACCAGTTCCAGACGATCGCTGAAAGACGTCAGGCGGGCTATATATTCGGCGTGGAATTCGGGCACGAAGTACTCAAGATGCACCACGACATAGGTCACCCCAAGGTCGGTCAGGCGCTGGATGCTTTCATCGGATGGAAACCGGATGATGTGGTTGTACAGCTCTTTGTAGCCAGGGGGCTCGGCGCCGCTGTAACCGTACACCGTCGGCTGGTGGTGAGACAGCGAATGCAGCATGTACCGCGTGGCAAAATCGGCGCGACGAGCGTCGTCGCGCGATTCGGACACCGGGACCTCCACAACGGCGAACGGCTTCGGTTGGGTATCGAGCCAACGGTCAACTGCGGTCGAGTCGATCGTGAACGGCCTTGCGTCGATCGGCACGAACGCACATTCGATCACCAGCAGAGTGGCGATTCCGCCCGCGGCCAGCAACCGCCGCCGGCGAGGCCACGATTTCGACAGTCGATCAAACCCAAGACCTGCCAGCACGGCCAGCGCAAGAATCCCAAGCAACGTGAAACGCGACGGCACCCGGATGAAATTCAGCACCGGAAACCAGTAGACCCATCGCCACAGAGAGAACGGCGGACCTATCGTCATCCACGTCGTCACCACGATCATGGCCAGATACGTCCATCGTTCGCGCGACACCAACCGGGACAAGGCCAGCGCTCCCAGGAACAGCGGCACAAAACCCGGGAACAGGAACGCATCCGGTTCCTGCCGCACCCAGGCCCAGTCCGGCAGGTTCGACAACAGCCACTTGTGCACATGTGAAGGTGAGCTGATGTAGCTCGACCACGCTACCCCCACATCGTCCAGCACGCGTTCGAGAGGCACGTCGCGCCGCGCAAGCCAATAGGGGATGAATGTCAACGCAGCCGGTAGCAGGACCAGGAGTCCTGGCAGGCCCACGTCCCACACCCGGCGTGCCAGGGCCAACGGCATGCCCCCCGCGAGGCGAAAGCCGACGATCAATACCGATCCCAGAAGCAACAGGGCCGCGCCATGGCCACTGGTCACGGCCTGCAGCGAGAACAGGGCCAGAGCGGCATGCAGGTGCCTGGGCCTGCCGTCGTTGAGATACCGATGTAAGAACGCGAGACAAAACGGCACCCAGTGCACGGCCAGGTGAATCTGCGCAAGACGTGCAAATCGGGGTGGCGCGAACGCGAAGATTAACCCGGTGATGAATGCCGCCGCCGGGGAGAGCCCAAGTGTGCGGCCGAGGAAGTATCCGCCGAACGCACACAGCAGTACAGAGAGGATGGCCACAACATTTGTGGACGTGAGCGCGTCGCCGGTCAGCCACATGACCGGTACGGCCAGGGCCGCGCTTCCCAGGGCGTTCTCCGAGTAGGCCAGCGTGTGTTTGTAGGGAAAGAAGATATTCGCGTCGAACGCCGCCCACGGCGCGTGCGTCAGCGCGTGGGAGCCCCAGCCGATGGTCCACACGTAAAGACCGGGATCGGCTCCACCTCCCAGCTTCAGACCCGACGGGTTCACGCTGACCGGATACATCATCATCAGTGTGATAACGGTGTAGAGACCCGCGACGATGGCCAGGCGCGCTCGCGACATCAGGTGTTCATGGTACTCGCGGCCGCCAGACGCTTGTCGAGGGTCACGAGGTCCGCCCCAAGCGAGGCCGCCAACCAAAGGTAGCTGGCGTCGTATGCCGTGAGCCCGGTGGCCTGGGCGATGAGGACGACGTCTGTGACGTTCACGTCCATCCACTCGATGCTGCTTCCCTCACCAAGTGCCATGTGCAGCAGGGTCATGGTGGCCAAGGCGCTTTCGGGCTGCCGCCGAATTCGCTTCCACGCCACGTTCGCCATTTCAAACTGCAGGAGTCGAGGCGCAAAGACCTGTGCGCCCATCAGCCGCAGCTTCACGTCGTCAACGCCGGGCTCCTGGAACGTGATGGCCGCCAGAGCCGAGGCGTCGGCCACGACCCGATTCACCGCGAGTCCCTCATCTTGCGGATGAGGTCAACCGAGCTCTCAGACGATTTCAGATCCAAAGCCGCTGCCATCCGGATCAAACGGTCGGGATCGAACCCACGATTCCGGGCAGGTCGAACGGCCTCCTCAAGAATCGCCATGAGCTCTCCCTGAATCGATCGATGGTTCTGCGCCGCCCTCGCGCGAAGGGCGTCAGCCACCTCAGGGGGGACATCCTTGATTGAAAGGCTCACCGAAGCTGCCATGGCGCCATTATAGCACCGTTATGGCGCCGCCTGGGCCGCTGCACCGCCGCCGATCGTCAAGGCAACGGATAGCCCTTTGGCACTTTCGCGACATAGGTGCCGGCGGCCAGATCGTGCCACGCCTGCCGGGCGGGTTGGCCGCCTGCTGAACCGGCACGCGCGGCGCGAGCGTGTGTGGAGCACGCGGCTCGGGCAACGCACGAAGGGCGCGGGTCAGGGGGTCGAGCGGATCAAAATCCACACCACGGGGAGTCATCGAAGCGCTCCTGCCTCATTGGCCGCGGCCAATGCAGTGCGCAGGGCCTCACGTCCGCGGTGAATGTCCGTTTTGACCTTGCCCACCGTGATGTTCAGCCGCTGGGCAATCTGCTGGTAGGTCAGATCATCAAAGTGGAAGAGGACGATGGGCACGCGCTGGTGCGGAGGAAGCCGTTGAAGGGCCAGATCCAGTGCCGTGTCGGGGTCCGGGAGTCCCGGGGTCGCCCGAGGTCCTGGAGTCCACCGAGTGTGCCTCGGCGACGCTCAGGTCGCTGCAGAAGCGCCAACGGTTGCGGTAGCGGGAGAGGTGGTTGAGGCACGCGTTCGTCGTGACGGTCTTGAGCCAGCCGGGCGCCGATGGGTTGGTGCCGATCTGGTCGAACTGCTCAAAGGCCTTCATGAACACCGTCTGCGCCACGTCTTCCGCCTCCATCGCGTTGCCCAACAGCCGGTAGGCCGTGGCATAGACCATGTCCTGGTACTCCAGGAGGAACGCCTCAAAGACCCGGGCGTCGGTCATGCCTGGCCCAGAGGGCGAACGGTCATTACCTGATAAACACAGGACGTGTTAGAAAGTTTCAACACTGGTCGTCTTTCCCGAGCAGACGATAGACTACCTGCTCGTTGCCTTTCCGGAGACTTACGGCAAATGTTGAAGAAATGGTCACAGCCGTTGTGGTTTAGGCGATAGTGGCGGGCCTTGACTACGCGATCATCGGACTTTACCTCTGCCTGATCGTCTGGCTGGGCGCGAGCTTCGCGAAACGCCAGACGTCGGCGTCCGAGTATTTTCTGATCGGCCGTTCGGTGCCCTGGTGGGCGGTTTGTTTTACCGTGGTGGCCACCGAGACCAGCACGCTCACGTTCATCGGCATTCCCGCGCAGACTTACGCCGCCTCGGGCAACTTCACGTTCCTGCAACTCGCACTCGGCTACATCGCCGGCCGGTTCATCGTCTCTGCCATCTTCATTCCGAAGTACTTCGCGCGTGAACTGATGACGTCGTACGAGGTGTTGCACGAGCGGTTCGGCGCCCCGGTGCGCAATCTCGGGTCCGCGATGTTCCTGCTGACCCGCAGCGCGGCCGACGGCATCCGCCTGTTTGCCACCTCGGCCGTGGTGGCCACGCTCGTGGGCGTACCCATCTGGGGCGCCGTTCTGGTGCTGGGCATCGCGATGATTGTCTACACCTTCTATGGCGGCGCCTCAGCCGTCATCTGGACCGACGTGATCCAGATGTTCGTGTACCTGGCAGGCGCGCTCATCGTGTTCTGGTTCGCACTGGCTGGAGTTCCCGGCGGCCTGCGCGAGGTGCTTGATTTCGGTGCGGCGAACGGCCGCCTTGTAATGTTCGATCTGCGGCTCGATTTCTTCCGCGCCTACACCTTCTGGGCGGGCCTGGTCGGCGGCGTCGCGCTTACGCTGGCCACGCATGGCACAGACCAGTTCCTGGTGCAGCGGCTGCTCACTGCCCGATCGCGGCAGCAGGCACAGGTCGGGCTGTCGCTCAGCGGCCTGCTGGTGTTCCTGCAATTCGGACTGTTCCTGTTCATCGGGGTCACGCTCGCCACGTTTTACCAGCACGTGACGGCACCCACGCTGGCCCGGCCCGACATGCTAATTCCCACGTTTGTGCGCGACTACCTGCCAGCGGGATTTGCAGGGTTCGTCGTCGCCGCGATCGTGGCAGCGGCGTTGTCTCCGTCGATCAACTCGCTTGCGGCCACCACCGTCAACGACTTCTATCTAAAGTACTGGAAACCAGGCGCGAGTGACGCGGACATGCTGCGCGTGGCGCACCGCGCGACGGCAGGCTGGGGCATGGTGCAAATCGGCATTGCATTGTTGGCCACACAGCTCAATCAATCGGTGCTCGACGCCGGCCTGGCCGTACTGGGGCTCGGAGCCGGTCCGGTGCTGGGCGCCTTCCTCTTGGCCGTCATGCGCCGCCGCGTCGAGGCCTGGCCCGTGGCGGTGTCGATGCTCGTCGCGTGGGTCACGGTTTGGTCGGTGTGGGCATTCACTTCGGTGGCGTGGCCCTGGTACGCGGTGACGGGCGCGTCAATCACGGTGCTTCTCTCGCTGGCTTCAACGATGGTGTGGCCGGCGCGGCGCCCTGTCGCGGCGCTCCTCGTACTCGGCCTGCTGGGCGCTGGCGCCTGCGGCCGCGAGGCCGAACCCGAGCCCGCACGCACTGGCGCCATTCAGGTCTCAGTGGAGCCTGCGCGTCTGAATGATCTCCGGCGCATCGTGAGCGCCCGCGGGGCCGTCACGCCGATGCCCGACGGCGACTTCACGGTGCATGCGACCGAAACGTCCACGGTGGTGGAGTTGCCGCTGGCCGAGGGCAGCGCCGTCAAATTGGGCGACATTATTGCGCGCTTCGAAGTGCCCAGCCGTGTGGCGGCGATTCAGTCCGCTGAACTAGAAATTGCCCTCGGTCTGACGCAGGTCGACGCCGCCAGAGCGCGCGTCTCCCGGCTCACCTCGCTCGTGGGACAGGGGCTGGCTCCGCGTGTGGATCTCGACACCGCCCAGGGAGACCTGGCCAGAGCCCAGACTGAGCTGGGGGCCGCTCGCCAGATTCTGGCGTCCGAACGCGTCGCCGAGGAGCGCGCCACCGTTCGCGCGAAGTTTGATGGTGTGGTCGCGACGCGCTGGCACTACACCGGCGACACGGTGCTGGGCACAGGCACGGACCCGGTCATCCGGGTCATCGACCCGACGCGCGTGCAGATCACGGCTGACGTCCTCGTCCAGGATCTCGGACAGGTCGTGAGTGGCCAGACGGCCAGTGTCACCCCGATGGGCGAAATGCCGATGGCGGCCACGGTCACGCGCGTAACGACGCCATCCTCGCCGGACGCGGGCACCGCCCCGGTGACGTTGACCCTGGCCCCCGGCGCCACAAGCCCTCCGGCCGGCACGGCGGTGCTCGCGGAAATCCTGATTGCGTCGGCGCTCGAGGCGCTTGTGGTCCCCACCGCGGCGATCCAACGCGTCAGCGGCGTGTCATATGTCATGGTGGCCGGCATCGACAATCGCGTGATGCGCCGCGACGTGCGCGTCGGCCTGACGACGCCGCAGTTGACGCAGATTTTGGCCGGCCTCACGATCGGGGAGTTCGTCATCACCTCAGCGCTGACGGAGATTAACGAAGGCGATGTCGTTTCACCTAATCGAGGCGCCTTCGTAATGAGCCGATGAGCCAATTGGGCAATGAGGCAATGGGCTTGTATTAGACGGCCCGTTCTCCGCCAGTTCCCCAGTTCCTAAGTTTTTAGCGGAAGCCTCAGCGCCGCCAGACACCCAACCGCTCCCACACGATTCTCTGGCGTAATTGTCCCTCCGTGCGCTTCCGCAATCTGGCGGCTGAGCGCGAGGCCGATGCCTGACCCGTTGGGCTTGGTCGTGAAGAACGGCACGAATAGGTTGGCCGTATTCGGCAATCCCTTGCCCTCGTCGTCCATCGCAATCTCGGCCCAGTCGCCCTGCGTGGACCATCGAACAGCCACCGCACCGTTGGTCTCGAGCGACGCGTCCACGGCGTTGCGCACGAGATTCATGAGCGCCTGTTCCAGTTGGTCTGAGTCGGCCACCAGGCGGATATCTACCGCTGGTGTCACACGCCCGGGCAAGCGCTTCTCCAGTTCGACAATCCGCGTCATAAGATCGGTGACCGACAGCGGCTTCGGCTGGGGCTTCGGCAGCCGGGCCAGCTGCGCGTAGGCCCGCAGGAACCGTCCCAGCGCGCCCAATCGTTCCTCGATCAGCGACAGCCCCTGCGACACCTCATCGCTGCGGTCAAACCCCGCCGTCCCGGTAGCCCGGTCCGCAGCAGTGCCGGCCGCCCGGTCAACGATGCGGCGCAGGGAGTGCGCGATCGGCAGATCGCGCTGATGCATTCGCTCGTTTTCTTCCTGCAGCCGGCGGCTCCGGCCCAGGGCGCGCCGCAGTTCCAACTGGGCCTGGACAGCGACAAGCAGTTTCTCGTCATCCCACGGCTTCTCGATGTAATCGCGTGCCCCGCGCCGCATCGCTTCCCCCGCCCCGGTCACACTGCTCCATACCGTCATCACCAGCACAGGCAGCGTGGGGTCGATGGCCTTCATCCGATCGAGCAGCGCAAACCCCTCCTGGCCCGATGTCGTAGCGCGGATGTAGTTGAGATCGATCAGGGCGACGTCGAAATCCGCCCGCTCAAGCGCCGCAATTAGGTCGCGGGGCGACGGTGCCGTCGTGACGTCATATCCCTCGCCACCTAGCAACAGCTTCAGCGCGTTCAGGACGTCGGACTGGTCATCGGCGACCAGCACTCGCCCTGCGCACGCCGGTCGGCAGCGCCGAAGCGCTGGTGGATGCCTTGAACGCGGCAATCATCGCCTGGACCGCCGGCCCCGCCCAGGACCATGCCACGTTGATTGTGATCGAACGCGCCCACTGACGCTCAGCCCTTTTTCCGTATAATGGCCACCAGGGAGGATCCGCATGGTGCGCAAGAGTCTCGTTCTCGTCGCGGCGTTGGTTGTGGTCGGCCTGACGCAGGTGGTTCCAGCCGCGCAGACACGCCCCGTCCTTCGTGATCCGGATGTCATCTTCGTGCCCACGCCGCAAACGGTGGTGGACGCGATGTTGAAGCTGGCGAAAGTCGGCAAGACCGATGTGGTGTACGACCTCGGGTGCGGCGACGGCCGAATTGTCATCACTGCCGCGAAACAGTTCGGCGCGCGAGGCGTGGGCATCGATATCGACCGCGCGCGAATCAAGGAATCCAATGCCAATGCGATCGCGGCCGGTGTGACCGACCGCGTGACGTTCATCAACACGGATCTCTTTGCCGACAGCACCAATCTGAGCGAGGCCACCGTCGTCACGCTCTACCTGCTGCCTTCGTTGAACGTGAAGCTGATGCCGAAGTTGCTGAAAGAACTCAAGCCCGGCACGCGCATCGTGTCCAACAGCTTCGACATGGGTGAGTGGCAGGCCGAACAGACCCTTGAAGTGGATGGCCGCACGATCTACTTCTGGACGATTCCGAAGTCGTAATTCGTGACATCACCTTCGCAGCCGACCAGCGGCCTCCGGCACTGGTTCACCAAAGAACTGACCGAAAGGCAGGGAGAGCCCCGACGCCCGCATGCGGCGCCTTGGTGGCAGGTCACCTGTCTGACCGGGGTCGATTATTTTTCAACGCTCGGGTATCAGCCGTCGATTGCGTTCTTGGCCGCCGGCGCCCTGGCGCCGATCGCTACGTTGGTTCTGGTTCTGCTGACACTCTTCGGCGCGCTCCCGGTGTATCACCGCATCGCGGCACTGAGTCCCCACGGGCAGGGCAGCCTCTCGGTGCTCGAGGAACGCCTGCCGCGCTGGAAAGGCAAAGGTGCGGTCCTCGTACTCCTGGGATTCGCGGCCACCAGTTTCATCATCACGATGACACTCTCAGCGGCCGATGCCACGGCACACATTATCGAGAACCCGTTTGTGCCCGAATGGGCCGACCATCAAGTGGGCGTGACGCTCCTGCTGCTGATCGCGCTGGGGGCGGTGTTCCTGCGCGGCTTCAAGGAGGCCATCTGGTTGGCGGTGCTGCTTGTCGTGGTCTATCTCACCGTCAACGTCATCGTCATCGGTTACGAACTATGGCAGATCATCCAGCATCCGGAGGTCATCACCAGTTGGCGGCAGACGCTGTTCGCGCAGCATGGCAATCCGCTGATGATGGTGCTTCTCGCGGTGGTGTTGTTTCCGAAACTGGCGCTCGGCCTGTCAGGGTTTGAGACCGGCGTGGCTGTCATGCCACTCGTGGCCGGCGACGGCGACACCGACGAAGAGATTCTCACGTCGCGCGTTCGCAACACGCGCAAGCTCCTGACCTCGGCTGCGGTCATCATGAGCATCCTGCTCACCGGCAGTTCGCTTGTGACGACCTTGCGGGTGCCGGCTGAAGCCATGGCCGCCGGCGGCGAGGCGAGCGGCCGAGCCCTCGCCTTCCTGGCGCATCGCGACCTCGGCGATGTGTTCGGCACCCTCTACGACGTGGCCACGATCGGCACGTTGTGGTTCGCCGGCGCCTCGGCCATGGCGGGCCTGCTCAACCTCGTGCCGCAATACCTGCCGCGCTACGGCATGGCGCCCGACTGGGCGCGCGCCACTCGCCCCCTGGTGCTCATGATCACCGTCATGGCGCTGGTCGTGACGATGGTGTTTGACGCTGACGTCAACGCTCAGGGAGGCGCGTATGCCACCGGCGTCCTGATGCTCATGACGTCGGCGGCAGTCGCCGTGGCCATTGCTCTGCCGCACCGCCGCGCGCGTTATGCGCCAATCGCGGTCGTCTTTGTCTATACAACGGTCGTCAACATCATTGAGCGGCCCGAGGGCCTCCAGATCGCCACCTGGTTCATCGTCGCCATCATCGGCGCGTCGCTGGTGTCGAGGGTGGCGCGATCGACGGAACTGCGGATTGAGGGTCTTGAGTACGACGCGATGGCCGAAGAGCTGGTGACCGAAGCCGCGCGACGCCAGTCGCTGCGGATCATCGCCAACCGGCCAGATACCGGGAGCCATGACGAGTACGCGCGCAAGCTCGACGAGGCTTTGAGTTCGCATCACCTGCCGTCGGATGCCTTGATTCTCTTTCTGGAGGTCAGGCCCGGAGACACGTCAGACTTCTCAAACCGGTTGAAAGTCACTGGGGCGGAGGTGGGCGGATTCTACGTCCTGCGCTGCACCAGTCCGGCGATCCCCAATGCCATCGCGGGACTGCTGCTCAACCTGCGCGACCGTACGAACACCATTCCCCATGCCTACTTCGGCTGGACCGAAGGTAATCCCTTCACCTACTTGTTGAGGTTCTTGGCGTTCGGCGAAGGCGACACTGCGCCCGTGTGCCGCGAAGTGTTGCGCCAGGCCGAACCCGACCCCGCCTTGCGGCCGAGGATCCACGTCGGGTGACAAGCCCCAGCTCCTAAGTTCCCAATTTTTCCAGGAGTCGATCGAGTAGCGTCATCTGAGCCGCATTGATGACCCGGCGAGCGTCGTCGATCGCAAAAAACGAGACGCGGTCGATTTCTGGTATTTCGATCAGGCGTCCCGAGCGCGGCGGCCACTCGGTGGACGTCAGGTTACTGCAGGCTGCTGCCGGATCGCAGTCGCCCTCGAAGGCCCAGGCGTACACGGTCTTTCCACTGCGCTGGATGACGCTTCCAAGCGTCAGGTAGGGCGCCTCCGAGTGAAAACCCGTTTCTTCGCGGAACTCGCGAATGGCCGCCTCGAGCAGCGTTTCGCCACGATCCACGCCGCCTTTGGGAATCGTCCAGGCGCCCTCGTTCCTGTCGGCCCAATACGGCCCACCGGGATGCGCAAGCAACACTTCAATACGGATGGACGTTGTGAGGCCTCCGCGGTACAGCAGCAAACCGGCGCTTTCGCGATGGCCCATATGACCAGTCTATTGGCAATGGGGCAATTCCACAGTTCCGCAGTTCCACACTTCCCTTATAATTGCGCCATGCCGACCACCTTCACCCTCAACGGTAAATCGACTACCGTGGATGCCCCGACCGACATGCCATTGCTGTGGGTCCTGCGGGATGTCTTGAACCTCAGCGGCGCGAAGTACGGCTGCGGCACGGGCCAATGCGGCGCCTGCACCGTGCATTTGCGCGGTCGTGCGGTGCGCTCCTGCCAGACACCGTTGGCCAACGTTGCCGGCGCGGCCGTTGTCACTATTGAAGGCCTCTCGCCGGACGGCTCACATCCGCTACAGAAGGCGTGGGAAACACTTGACGTCCCGGAGTGCGGCTATTGCCAGACCGGCCAGA